>NZ_JBFBBE010000022.1:73209-121933 GCF_040682555.1 Streptomyces sp. NPDC051172 | reverse complement strand
CACCGAAGAACAGCACCGCTGTCACCAGCACAGCCATGATCCGAAACAGAACACAGCTCACGTGGCGAAGCGAGACCTCAAGACCGGCTCACTAGCGAAAAGTCATTGGACTTCCCAATGAACCTCGACTTATCGTTGGGACCCCCAATGAAGCCGTTGGGAGTCCCAACGATACCTGGAGGTGTGATGCGCCGCGTCCGCTACGAGTCCACCGGCGGCCCGTTGCTTCTGGAGGAAGCCCCGGTCCCCGAGCCCGGACCCGGTGAACTCCTCGTCCGCTGCGAGGCCGTGGGCGTCACGCTCCCCGTCGTCCGCAAGGTCGCCGAGGCCGCCGAGCCGATCCCGCTGGGAGGTGAGATCGCGGGCGAGATCGTGGCCGTCGGTGAAGGAGTCACCCGCTTCCGCTCCGGCGACCGCGCTACCGGGCTGTGCTTCGGGCACGGTTACGCCGACTTCGCGCTCCTGCACGAGGCCATGGCCTCCCCCGTACCGGACGGCGCCTCGGCGGTCGACGCGGTCGCCCTCGTCCGCAGCGGCCTCGTCGCCCTCGGCGCCCTGGAGGCCGCCCGCCCGGAACCGGGCGAGACAGCGCTGGTCACGACCGCCGCCGGCGGAGTCGGCCACCTCGCCGTGCAGTTGGCGAAGGTGCGGGGTGCGACCCGGGTGGTGGGTGCCGTCTCCGATGCCGGGAAGGCGGACTTCGTGCGCTCCCTCGGCGCAGACGACGTCGTCGCGTACGGCGACGACAGCTGGGGAGATCCCGTCGACTACGCATTGGATGCCGTCGGCGGCGAACTGCTCACCCCGGCCGTCGCCGCACTCGCTCCGGGCGGGCGGCTGGTGGCGTACAGCTCGGGCGGCGGGACGATCCGGGCGTACGACCTGCTCGTCGGCGCCAAGTCCGTGATCGGCTTCCAGATGGCGCGGATCGCCCGCGGAGAGCCGGAACTGTACGAGCGCCGGCGTCAGGAGTTGTGGCAACTGTTCGGGGCGGGCACGCTGAAGCCCGCCGTGCACGGGGAGTTCGCGCTGGAGGACGCGCCGAAGGCGCACGCGGTGATCGAGTCGCGGACCAATCTGGGCAAGGTGGTTCTGCGCCCGTGAAATCTCCGTCCATGCGTCAACCGACCCGTCGTCCGAGGCGGTCCAGGACCCGCTCGACGGGATCAGGGTTCCGGCGGCACTGCCCGGTGCGCGCGGTGAGAAGGGGCGAGCACGGAGCACCCGGCGCCCAGTCCCGGTCCCGCGGCCGTACTTCCGGTCGGTTCCGCCCGCCACGAAGCCGGCGAGTGGCTGCACGGTTCTTGTGAGGCTCCGGAGGCCCCAACTAGCCTCTGAAATACGGACATTGGACGTGGGATGTCCAGATGTCGAGACCTCTGAAGGGCAGGTTCGCACCATGCCGTCACGTCTTCGCGCCCGTCTGAGAACCGTGATCGCAGCAGTCGCCGTCACGGCCGCACCGGCCCTGTCGCCGCACCCCGCGCAAGCCCAACCCTCCACCGCGAACCCCGGGTTCGAGCAGCAGGTCGTCTTCAGGGCCTCCCAGGACCCCGGCTACGCCTGCTTCCGCATACCGGCGGTCGTGAAGTCCGCCGACGGCACGCTGCTGGCGTTCGCCGAGGGCCGCGTCCGCAACTGCGGGGACGCCGGCGACATCGACATCGTCCTCAAACGCTCCACGGACGGCGGCCGCACCTGGGGCCCGCTCCAGGTCGTCAACCACGGCGGCGGCGACACGCACGGCAATCCGGCGCCGATCGTGGACCACGCCACGGGCCGTGTCCTGCTGGCCGAGACGTACAACACGGGCCGTACGGACGGCTCCAGCTGTACGGTGCCCTGCGACCGGACCCCGCATCTGCAGTACAGCGACGACGACGGGCAGACCTGGTCCGCGCCGCGTGATCTGAGCTCCGAGATCCTGCCCGCGGACTGGAACTCCTGGTACGCCACCGGGCCCGTGCACGGCATCCAGCTCACCCGTGGCAGACATGCCGGGCGGCTGGTCTTCGGCGTCAACACCGAGACATGGAACGGCAGCCGCGTCACCGCCAACCACGCGGCGCTGATCGTCAGCGACGACGGCGGCGGCCGCTGGCGGATCGGCGCCACCGACTCCTGGCCGATCGCGGACGACGGCACCTTCCGGCAGAAGCCCTCCGAGCTCACGCTCACCGAGCGCGGCGACGGCTCGGTCCTGGTCAGCGGCCGCGAGCAGGACGGCACCGACCTCGGCCACCGCACCCAGACGGTCAGCCGCGACGGCGGCGACAGCTTCGCCACCCGGTTCCACGACCTGCCCGACTTCTACGCGCCCCAGGTGCAGGGCTCGATGCTGCGTGTGGGCGACCGCATCCTGCTGGCCTGCCCCGGCGACCCCGACCGCCGCCGGACCATGATGATCCGCTCCTCGTACGACGGCGGACGCACCTGGGACAGCGTGGACCGTGGCACGGTCGTCACCACGGACTGGTCGGGCTACTCCGACCTGGTGCGGGTCGACCGCGCCACAGTGGGACTGCTGTACGAGGGCGGTGCCGTCGACGCCCGCGACGAGATCCGCTTCACCCGCTTCACCGAGGACTGGCTGCAGCCGCGCCGCGGCCCGGACCCGACCACCGTCGACCTCGCCCGGCACGAACCGCCGGCGGCCGTGCTCGGGGGCGCCCGGGAGACGGACGGCGCGTTCGGCGGGGCGCTGGAGTTCGACGGTGTCGACGACGCCGTACGCCTGCCGTATCGGGACGGACTGCCGCTCGGGACAAAGGACTTCACGGCGTCACTGTGGTTCCGCTACACGGCCACGACCGGTGAGCAGCCGCTGCTGTGGATGGGCGGGATCGGCACCACACAGCCCCAGGTCTGGCTGCGCGGCGAGCCCGCGGACAACCGTATCCAGGGCCTGATCACGGTGCGCAACGGCGCGGCGGGCCCGCAGTCGGCGTCCGTCCGCACCGCCGGGGCGTACAACGACGGGAAGTGGCACCATCTGGCGCTGCGGCGTGGGGGAGGACAGCTGACGCTGATCGTCGACGGTACGGCGCTCAGTACCGCCGACGTGCCCGGGTCGGTGAGCCGCAACTCGCCGTTCGGTGTGCACATCGGTCAGCGCATGGACAGCCGGGCCTTCTTCACCGGTGCGATCGACGAGGTCCATGTGTGGGACCGGGCGCTGAGCGACCAGGAACTCGCCGCCCGTGCCCCGTCACTGAAGGACACGGTGCTGTGGCTGCCCATGGACCGTGTGAGCAACAGCCACTAACGTCCCGTGGGTGCCCGACGACGTACGAGCACGACAGCGGACGGGAACCGGCCTCGGCCTGCTGCTGGCCCTGGCTCTCGGGGCCGTGCTGCTCACCGCCCTCCCGGAGCACGGCCGACGGGAGGGCGGCGCGTGTACACCGCACACGGTCTCCTCGTGGTCGGCCGACGACCGTCTCACGCGTGAGTTCGCGCGGTACGGCGACGACGCGACCCGTACCGACGACTGGACCGGCGGCGACGGCACCCACTCGGTGCGGCTGCCGGACGGGCGGGTGCTGTGGCTGTTCTCGGACACCTATCTCGGCCAGGTGCACCGCCCGCCCAACCCGGTCGGCGAGTCGTACGCCTGGCGGGACACGACGGCCCCGCTGGTGCGCAACTCGGCCGTGGTGATGGACGGCAGGGGCCGCCTGGAGAGCACGCTTCCCGCGCCGCTCTTCCCCGATCCCGCCCAGAACCAGTGGCGCTGGCCGGTCGCGGCCCGGGTCGAGCCGCGCTCCCCCGGTTCCTCCGAGAAGGTCGTCCGGGTGCTGCTGTGGGTGCGGGCGGCCGGACAGTCCCCGTGGATCTACGGGGTGCCCACCGCGACCGAGGTCGCCACGCTCTCCCTGCCGGATCTGCGGGTCGAGTCGGTGGTGAAGGTGCTCGACCAGAGCCTGATGCCCGATCCGTCGCGCCGGATCCTGTTCGGTACGACGCTGGTGGAGAAGGGCGGCTGGACCTATGTCTTCGGCGGCGACGACGGGCAGGCCGCCTCCCGGCCGGCCTCGTCGGCGTATCTGGCGCGGGTGCCCGAGGGGCGGCTCGGGGATGCGGCCGCCTGGCGGTACTGGGACGGTTCGGGATGGGGTCTGCGGCCGCGGCCGGTGAGCGGGGCGAAGGTGGGCAGCGCGTTCTCGGTGGTGCGGGTGGGCGGGACCTATGTGCTGTTCACGATGGCCGCGGGGACGGCGGGGCTGACCACCGTGACCTCGTACTGGGCGTGCTCCCTCGTCGGGCCGTGGCACGGCCCGACGAGGAGCTTCAGCCCTTCGCTGCCGACGGCGGGCGTCGCCGCCTACAACCCGCAGGTGCATCCCGAGCTGAGCGGCGAAGGGCGGCTGGTGCTGAGCTACGACGTCAACTGGCTGGAGACGGGCGGCGCTTCCGCGAGCATCAACGCGAACGTGAGCCTGTACCGACCGCGGTTCGTGACGGTGCGGGTGACGCGGTCGCGGTGACCTCGGCGGCTTCCGCCTCGGGGTCGTGCGAGCGGCGCTTGGCGAGCACCGCGCAGACCATCAGCTGCATCTGGTGGAAGAGCATCAGCGGCAGCACGGCCAGCGAGGCGTGGACGCCGAACAGGACGCTGGCCATGGGCAGTCCGGAGGCGAGGGACTTCTTGGAGCCGGCGAACTGGATGGCGATGCGGTCCTCGCGGTCGAAGCGCAGAGCCTTGGCGCCGTACCAGGTCAGGGCGAGCATCACGGCGAGCAGGACGGCCTCCACGACCAGCAGGCCGCCCAGCCGCAGCGGGCTCACCTGGTGCCAGATGCCCTGGACCATGCCCTCGCTGAACGCGGTGTAGACGACGAGCAGGATGGAGCCGCGGTCGACCAGGCCGAGGACCTTCTTGTGCCGGGCGACGAAGCCGCCGATCCAGCGCCGCAGCAGCTGTCCGGTGAGGAACGGCACCAGCAGCTGCAGCACGATCTGGACGAGCGAGTCGGCCGAGAACCCGCCGGCACTGCTGCCGAGGACGGCGGCGGCGAGCAGGGGTGTGATGACGATGCCGACGAGCGAGGAGAAGGAGCCCGCACAGATCGCCGCCGGAACGTTTCCCCGGGCGATCGACGTGAAGGCTATCGACGACTGGATGGTGGAGGGGACGAGCGTGAGGAAGAGCAGGCCCTGGTAGAGCGGGTGGGTCAGCAGGACCGGGACGAGACCGCGGGCGGCCAGGCCCAGCAGCGGGAAGACCACGAATGTGCAGGCGAGGACCGTGCCGTGCAGCCGCCAGTGCTTGAGTCCGTCCAGCGCCTCACGGGTGGAGAGCCGGGCGCCGTACAGGAAGAAGAGGAAGGCGATCGCGGCCGTGGAGGCGCCCGAGGCCACGTCGGCCCCCGCCCCGCGCGCCGGGAGAAGAGCCGCGAGGCCCACCGTCCCGAGCAGCAGCAGGATGTAGGGGTCGATCGGTATCCAGCTCGGCCATTGCAGGCGTTTCACATTGCTCCACTTGCTTGTTGCGGTCGGCGGGTCCGGGCTCCGTGCCCGGGGGCTGTCCGGGGCCGGAGGTCCCCCGTTCATCGTCCTCCTCCGGAAGCCGATCGGGAATCCGTCATACCGCTCTGACTGTCATCACGATTCACGATGAGCGAGTACCGTTGTTTCCCATGTATGACCCCTCCCACCTGCGGACCTTCCTGGCGGTGGCCCAGACGTTGAGCTTCACGCAGGCCGCCCGGCGGCTGGGGCTGCGGCAGTCCACCGTCAGCCAGCACGTGCGGCGCCTGGAGGACGCCACCGGGCGGCAGCTGTTCTCGCGGGACACCCATTCCGTGGAGCTGACGGAGGACGGTGAGGCGATGCTCGGGTTCGCGCGCCGGATCCTGGAGGTGCAGGAGCAGGCCTCGGCGTTCTTCACGGGCACGCGGCTGCGCGGCCGGCTGCGCTTCGGTGCCTCGGAGGACTTCGTGCTGACCCGGCTGCCGGAGATCCTGGAGGGCTTCCGGCACGACCATCCGGAGGTCGATCTGGAGCTGACGGTCGAGCTGTCGGGCGTCCTGCACGAGCAGCTGGCCGCCGGGAAGCTGGACCTGGTGCTGGCCAAGCGGCGCCCGGAGGACCCGCGCGGCGAGCTGGTCTGGCACGACGAGCTGGTGTGGATCGGTGCGGAGCGGCTGCGCCTGGACGCGGACCGCCCGGTGCCGCTGATCGTCTTTCCGCCGCCGGGCATCACGCGCGCGCTGGCCTTCGAGGCCCTGGAGCGTCAGGGCCGGCCGTGGCGCGTCGCCTGCACCAGCGGCAGCCTGAGCGCCCTGATCGCGGCGGCCCGGGCCGGCCTCGGCGTCATGGCGCACTCCCGTGGTCTGATCCCGCCGGGCCTGGTCCGCGTCCCGGACCGCTTCGGGCTGCCCGAACTCGGCCGCGTCGACTTCGTCCTGGACCACGGCACCCGCCGCACCTCCGCCCAGAGCGCGGCGGACGCGCTGGCGGCGACGATCCTGGCGGGCGGGGTCCGGCTGCAGCGCAGGCGCAGTGGTTAGCGAGGCCTCGGCCGGTACGTCAGCTGCTTGACGTTGCGCAGGTACGGCGTCGCCTCCACATGCTGGACGCCCTCAAGGTGGCCGAGGGGGCCGCTGAGGTAGTCGTACAGATCCGAGGTGTTCCTGACGACCGCCGTCGCCGTGACGTTGGTGGGGCCCGCGGTCGCGGAGACGTGGGCGATCGGGGCGTGATCGGCGAGCGCCCGGCCGACGGAGTGGAGTGCCGCGGGAGCGACGGTGAGCCAGAGGGCGGCCATCAGCGGGTGGCCGACGATCTCGGGGTCGTACTCGCAGTCGATGTAGATCGCCCGGGAGGCGATCAGCGTGGCCAGGCGCCGCTTGACGGCGGACTCCGAACGACCGGTCGCGCGCTGGAGCTCCGGGTAGGTGGCGCGCCCGTCGCGTTCGAGGACGGCGAGCAGGGGCTCGTCCTCCCGGTCGATCCGGGCGGGACCCGGCTCGGGCACGGGATCAGGGGTGAGGGCCTCGATCTGGTCCGGGGCGAGAGCCGAGAACTTCTGCAGCCAGCCCTGCGGGCCGCCGAAGTAGCGGTGCAGCTTCTGGTACGCGCGGATCTCCAGCAGCCGCGGGGTGCGCGGGAGCTTGCCCAGCAGCAGGTCGTCGCGGTCGCCGGCGTTGCGCGGCCGGGTGCCGAGGACGATCTCGGTGCCGCCGGAGGCCAGCCCGATCCAGCTGGTGTCGGGCCGTCTGGCGAGCGCCTCCGCGATGGTCTGGGCACTGTCGGGGACGCAGCGCAGCCGCAGCGTCCAGTGGTCCAGGCCGAGCGCGTCGCTGTCCAGGACCGCGACGACACGCAGGCCGCCCTCGCCGCACAGCCGCCGGTAGCGGCGCGCGACCGTCTGGTCGGAAACGCCGAGCACGGCGCCGATCCGGCTGAAGGAGGCCCGGCCGTTGATCTCCAGCGCGCTCAGCAGCTGCAGGTCGAGCTTGTCGAAGACATCGGATTCCATCTCCATACCGGCTACTCCTGTCGGATTCCTTCGACAAATTCCTGGCTGCCGTTGCGATCTGCCGCTCACCCCCCATCGTACGGAGAGACGCATCCGACGTACACGAAGCACAGGAGTTGAGGACATGCGTACATGGGGGCCGCTCACGGCCGTGTGCCTGAGCACGTTCATGTTGTTGCTGGATGTGACCATCGCGGTGGTCGCGCTGCCGGACATGGCGGGTTCGCTGCACGCGTCGCTGAGCGATCTGCAGTGGGTGATGGACGGGTATGCGCTGGCGCTGGCCGCGCTGCTGCTCGGGACGGGCGCCGCGGCCGACATCCTGGGCCGGCGGCGGGTGCATGTCGTGGGCGTGGTGGTGTTCGCGACGGCCTCGCTGCTGTGCGGGCTTGCGGGCGGGCCGGGGATGCTGGTCGCCTCGCGCGCGCTGCAGGGTCTCGGCGGGGCGGCGATGCTCGCGACCACACTGCCGCTGCTGGGCTCCGTCTATCAGGGCAGGCAGCGTTCGGTGGCGCTCGGCGTGTGGGGTGCGGTCAGCGGTGCGGCGGCCGCGGTGGGGCCGGTACTCGGCGGGGTGCTGACGGACGGGCCGGGCTGGCGGTGGATCTTCTACGTGAATCTGCCGGTGAGCGTGGCTGCGGTGTGGCTGACGCTGAGGGTCGTACCGGAGTCGCACGGCTCACGTGAGCGGCGGATCGACTGGGCGGGAACGGTGACCTTCGCGGCCTTCGCGGGCGGGCTGACGTACGGGGCGGTGCGGGCCGGGGAGCGCGGCTGGGGCGAGACGGGCACCCTCGTGACGTTCGCGGCGGCGGTGGTGGCGCTGGTCTGCTTCGTCACGGTGGAGCGGCGCGGCGCCGACCCGCTGCTGGATCCGCGGCTGTTCCTGAACCCCCGGTTCTCCGTCGTGATGGTGGGCGCGCTCGCCTTCAACGCGGGGGCGTTCGGTCTCATGGCGTACGACTCGATATGGATGCAGTCGCTGCTCGGGTTGAGCCCGGTGCGCGCCGGTGCGGTGTTCCTGTGGATGTCGCTGTCGGCGTTCGTGGTGGCGGCGGCCGGCGGGCGGCTGCTGCACGGGGTGCCGGCGCGGATCACGGTCGGCGGCGGGCTGCTGCTGGTGGGCTCGGGGCAGTTCTGCATGACGGTGCTGGACGCGGGGTCGACGGCGTCCGTGCTGGCACCGGGCATGGTGCTGATCGGGGTCGGTACGGGGCTGGTGGCGCCCGGGATCGCGGGCGCGGCGCTGGCCGCCGTACCGCCGGAGCGCTCCGGGATGGCGGGCGGCGCGGTCAACACCTTCCGACAGCTCGGCCTCGCGCTCGGTATCGCCGTCTACGGCACCGTACTGACGTCGCGCATGCAAAGCACGCTGCCGCACGACGCGGCCCATGCGCTGGCGGGAGGCGCCGCCGGGGCCCTGCGCGGGGGCTTCTCCGAGCATGCGCTGCGGTCGGCGTTCGCGTCGGGGCTGAACACGGCGGCGGTGGCGGCGGGGCTGACCGCGACGATCGCCGGAGCACTGGTGATCGTCCTGGTCAGGACGGCGCGCCCGACCCGGACGGAAGTAACGGAATCCTCCTCTCCGACGCTGACGGAGGAGAGGACGGCCCCGCTCGGACAGGCCCGTTGACGGGCGCCCGGGCTGGTTGCCAGGTCGTACAGATTCGGTGGAGATTACGGGACCGAAACTTACTCAACCGTCAGTTTTCTGTCCGACCCTTCCGGATGTGAGCGCATTTTCCGGCCGTGACCAGCGTGTACCTGAGCACTGCTCGGATCCGGCCCCCCTCCCGCCCCGTCGCCGACTGGGGTAGCTTTCACGCCCTGTGCGGAGTAGCACTAAATCGGGCGCTGAGGAGCGGGGAGCGGGTTTGCGCGAGTTCACCAACCCTCCGTTGACGTTGTCACCGCCGGTGGGCGGTCTGGCCGACGTCGTCTTCGAGCGCGCCCAGGAAGACCCGCTGCACATCAGCCTGGGCCGCAAGGACGACCAGGGGCAGTGGCGTGATGTGACGGCGGCGGAGTTCCGGGACGAGGTGCTGGCCCTGGCCAAGGGGCTGCTGGCCCGCGGCATCCGCTTCGGCGA
Organism: Streptomyces sp. NPDC051172; assembly: GCF_040682555.1. Classification (NCBI taxonomy): domain Bacteria; kingdom Bacillati; phylum Actinomycetota; class Actinomycetes; order Kitasatosporales; family Streptomycetaceae; genus Streptomyces; species Streptomyces sp. NPDC051172. Next base: position 112,361 of record NZ_JBFBBE010000022.1, on the reverse strand, counting down.
CCGCGTCGCGATCATGTCCCGTACCCGCTACGAGTGGACGCTGTTCGACTTCGCGCTGTGGACGATCGGCGCCCAGGTGGTGCCGATCTATCCCACGTCCTCGGCCGAGCAGTGTTTCTGGATGCTCTACGACGCCGAGTGTTCGGCGGCGATCGTGGAGCACGAGGACCACGCGATGACGATCGCCAGCGTCATCGACCGGCTGCCGCAGCTGCACCAGTTGTGGCAGCTCGACATCGGAGCCGTGCAGGAGCTGTACGACGCGGGCGCGTACATCGACGACGACGTGGTGCACCGGCACCGGCAGGCGGTCACCCCCGAATCGACCGCGACGATCATCTACACCTCGGGCACCACGGGCCGCCCCAAGGGCTGCGTCATCACGCACGCCAGTTTCATGTTCGAGGCGGACACGGTCGCCGAGCACATGGAGCCGGTGTTCCACTCCAAGAAGGGTGACGAGGCGGCGACACTGCTGTTCCTGCCGCTCGCGCACGTCTTCGGGCGGATGGTGGAGGTCACCGCGATCCGGCACGGGATCCGCTTCGGGCACCAGCCTCAGATGAACGCGGCCACTCTGCTGCCCGACCTGCAGGCGTTCAAGCCGACGTTCATCCTCGCTGTGCCGTACATCTTCGAGAAGGTCTTCAACGCCTCCCGCCGGAAGGCCGAGAAGGACGGCAAGGCCGGGCCGTTCGAGAAGGCCGTCGAGATCGCCGTGAAGTACGCGGACGCCGTCGAGGCGAAGGCCTGGGGCATCGGACCCGGCCCGTCGGCCGGCCTGCGCGTGCAGCACCAGCTGTTCGACAAGCTTGTCTACTCCAAGCTCCGGGCAGCGATGGGCGGCCGCATCCGCAACGCCATCTCGGGCGGCTCCGCGATGGACCGCCGGCTCGGCCTGTTCTTCGCGGGCGCGGGAGTGCAGATCTACGAGGGCTACGGCCTCACGGAGTCGACGGCGGCCGCGACCGCCAACCCGCCCGAGCGCACCCGCTACGGCACCGTCGGACAGCCCATCCCCGGCGTCACCGTGCACATCGCGGACGACGGCGAGATCTGGCTGCACGGCGCCAACATCTTCCAGGGCTACCTGAACAACCCGAAGGCCACTGACGAGACCCTGCACGACGGCTGGCTCGCCACCGGCGACCTGGGCGCCCTCGACGAGGACGGCTTCCTCACGATCACCGGCCGCAAGAAGGAGATCCTGGTGACCTCCGGCGGCAAGAGCGTCTCCCCCGGTCTGCTGGAGGAGCGGGTGCGCGACCACCCGCTGGTCAACCAGTGCATCGTCGTCGGCAACGACCGTCCGTACGTCGCCGCCCTGGTCACCCTCGACCAGGAGGCCGTCGAGCACTGGCTGACCATGCGCGGCAAGCCGCAGATGTCGCCGGCCGAGCTGGTGCGGGACGCCGACCTGGAGACGGAGGTGCGGCGCTCGGTCGTCGCCGCCAACACCCTCGTCTCGCAGGCCGAGTCGATCCGCACCTTCCGGATACTGGCCCAGCCGTTCACCGAGGAACACGGTCTGCTGACCCCGTCCCTGAAGCTGAAGCGGAAGGCCATCGAGAACGCCTACGCCAACGAGGTCGAGGCGCTCTACCGGGCCTGAGCCGGTACTGACACTCCGTCAACTGATGTCGATGCGGAAGAGCTTGTCCGATCCGTCGGGCTGGTTTCCGTTGTTGTCGCAGTTGGTGGTCGACAGCCACAGCTGGTCGGCGCCCGGCACCTTGGTCACGGTCCGCAGACGGCCGTACGTGCCCACGTAGTACGCGGTCGGTGTGCCGACGCTCTCGTTGTCCCCGTTGATCGGGATCCGCCACAGCCGTTCGCCGCGCAGGGACGCCATGTAGACGACGTTGCGGACGATCGCGATACCGCTGGGCGAGGCCTCGGAGACGTTCCAGGTGGCCTTGGGGTTGGTCATCCCGGCGGTGCTGCAGGTGCCCTCGCAGATCGGCCAGCCGTAGTTGGCGCCCGGCTTGATGAGGTTCAGCTCGTCCTTGGAGCTGTTGCCGAACTCCGCTTCCCACAGGCGCCCGTTGCGGTCGAAGGCGAGACCCTGCGGATTGCGGTGGCCGTAACTGTAAACGTAGTTTCCGAACGGGTTGCCGGGGGCCGGCTTGCCGTCGGTCGTCATGCGAAGGATCTTTCCGTTCAGGGAGTTCTTGTCCTGCGCCAGGTCGGGCGTCTGGGCCTCGCCGGTGGAGACGTAGAGGTAGCCGTCGGGGCCGAAGACGAGGCGGCCGCCGTTGTGGTAGCGGTTCTTCTTGATGCCCTGGAGAAGGATCTTGTAGTCGCCGAGCTGGGTGCCGTCGTACGTCATGCGCACGACCCGGTTGCCCTCGGAGGCGGTGTGCATGAAGTAGACGTAGTGGTTGGTCGCCCACTTCGGGTCGACGGCGACGCCGAGCAGTCCGCCCTCGCCGTTGGTGGTGACGGCGTTCGGGACGGTGCCGACCTGCGTCTTCGTACCGTCCTTGGTGACCTTCCAGACCTTGAAGTCGTCCCGCTCGGTGACCAGGGCGGTCTTGCCGTCGGGCATCCAGTAGGTGCCCCAGGGGATGGTCCAGCCGCTGGAGAGCGTCGCGATCGAGGACGGGACGCCGCCGTCGGTCGCGCACGCCTTCGTGGTGAAGGTGACGGTGTTGCTGGCCTCGGAGACGTTGCCGGCCGCGTCCCGGGCGACGACGTTCAGGCTGTAGGGGCTGTTGCAGGCGAGCCCGGTGAGCGTGGTCGACGTGCCGCTGGTGACCGTGTCGTAGACGGTGGTGTCGCTGCGCACGTCATAGGCGACGACCGCCTTGTCATCGGTCGAGGCGCCCCACTTGAGGTCGGCGCTGTTGGCGGTGACATTGCTCGCGGAGAGCGTGCCCGGCTTGCTCGGCGGGGTGGTGTCGGAGCTGGGCTTGGTGGTGCAGTCGACGACCGGGCTGGCGGGCGAGGTGTTGCCGGCCGCGTCGCGGGCGATCACCGTGAGGTTGTAGTCGGTGTTGGGGGTGAGCCCGGTCAGCGCCTTGGAGGTCGAACTCCCCGGCGCCTCACTGATCTTGTTGCCGTGCTCGTAGATGTCGTATGCGCTCACCCCCACGTTGTCCGTGGACGCGCCCCAGGCCAGGGTGAGGGAGTCCTCGCCGATGTCGGAGCAGCTGGGCTGTCCGGGGCGGGCCGGGGCCTGGGTGTCGGCGGCCGCGTCGAGGCTGACGCGGTCGAGGTTGGGGCCGCCGTTGGCGGTGGTGGCGGTGGCCCGGATCTTGTCGGTGCCCGCGGTCAGCGGGACGTCGACGGTCTTGGTGACCCAGGTGTTCCAGTCGGCGGTGGCCGGGAAGGACACGGCGGAGGCGACGACCGTGCCGTTGACGGAGATGTCCATCGGCCGGTCGGTGGAGGTCCCGTTGGCGTAGCGCAGGGTGAGGGCGGAGGTGCCTGCGGAGGCCGCGCTCACCGTGAACTCCACATAGGAGCCCTTGACGTTGGTGTAGTCGACGAAGCCGGTGCCGGTGTACCCGGTGTGGTTGGTGGCCACGGTGCCCTGCGAGATCTGGGCGTCCTCGGCCTGGTAGTCGGTGGCGGCCAGCGCGGTGCCCTGGCCGAGTCCGGCGAGCGGCAGCGCCAGGGCCGCCGCGACGCCGTACGGCAGAACTCTTCTGATGTTCACGGAGGTTCCCCTCAGCCCGTGTACTGGGTGAAGACCTTGAGGTAGTCGTACGGCTGCTGTGTCACGCCGCTGCAGGCGTCGCCGTCGGTGCCCGAGCCGCAGGCCCGGTCGCGGTTGACGGCCCAGTAGGTGAGCCGTCCGATGTGGTGCTGCTGGGCGTAGGCGAGCATGGTCCTGAAGTCGGCCACCCGCACGCGCTCACCGGAGTCGTCGGTCTTGCCGTTCATCGACGACAGCCCGATGTGGGTGTAGGCGGTGGCGTCGCTGTAGCCGTACGCCGACTTCACCTGGGCCTTGAGTCCTTCCATGGCCTTGGTGGTGAGGCTGCCCATGTTGGTGGTTCCGCCGCCGAAGTCGAACGGCATGATGCACCAGACGTCGTTCGCCAGACCGGAGTTGGCGGCCCGCTTGATCATGTCGACGCCGGTGGAGTCGGGGCCGCTGGAGGTGGTGCCGAAGGTGATGACGGTCTTCAGACCGGAGTTGTTGGCCTTCACCGTCTTCAGCGCGTCGACCACCCGCTGCCGCACGGTCGCGTTGGACCACTCGGTGTTCTCGATGTCGATGTCGAGCGCCTTCAGCCTGTAGGCGTTGATCACCTTCTGGTAGGCGCCGGCGAGCGCGGAGGCGCTGGAGCACTTCTCGCCGAGTTTGTTCCCGCTCCAGCCGCCGACGGAGACGACGACGTCACCGCCCGCGCCTCTGATCGCGTTGATGGTGGACTGGTCGCTGCCTCCGGTCAGCGCGCGGGAGCCGTCCCACTTCGGGTTGCAGGTGCCGTCGGAGAGGATGAAGGCGAGCGTGAACCACTTGACGCCGGTCGCGGACATCACGGAGGTCGGGTTCTGGGGGCTGCCCCAGCCGAGGTACTCGTACGGGGCAACAGCGAAGCCGGGTGAAGCGGCCGCCGCCTTCAGGGAGTTGGCCGGCCTGACCCGGATGAGCCGGGTCTCGCCCGGACGCAGGGTCGCGCTGTAGGAGTCGGCGATCACGCCCTTGTGGGATCCGGACCACAGGTCGGTCACGTCACCCGAGCCGCTGAATCCGACCTGCGACCAGTTCACGCTCACCGTCGCGTTGCCCGACGTACCGGTGTTGAACAGCGCGACGACGTACTGCCCGTCACTCTCCTTCTTGCTCCAGACCTGTTTGACACCGCTGCTGACGATCCGCTTCGCGGCGCTCCCGTCCTGGTCGACGCCGATGATCCGGTCGTTGGTCAGCATCGCCTTGTCGACGGAGTCGAGTTGGGTGAGGTCGGTGCCGAGCAGCAGCGGGGCCGCCGCCATCGACCACAGCGTGAAGTGCGAGCGGCGCTGGTCCGCCGTCAGACCCACCTGGTCGCCGTTGCCGATCTCCAGCGAGTCCAGGTCGTTCCAGCCGCCGGGGCCGGCGTACTGCTGCCAGGAGGCGGCCGAGTCGAAGCGCTTGGAGACATGGGACCAGTCGGTCAGCGGATAGCCGCTGCCGTTGCTCCCCGGCCCGCAGTAGCACTCGACGTCACCCTGGGTGCGCCAGCTGTTCGCCAGCTTCCGCCAGGTGGGGGCGTCGGCGATCGGCAGGTTGTTGGACAGGGCGAAGTTGATGGGCCGTCCGCTGGCCCGCAGCGCCTTGTCCCAGGCCTGGACGTCGGGGATGTCGGCGCTGCCCACCCCGTCGATCTTCAGGTAGTCGACACCCCAGGACGCGAACTGCTTGGCCCAGGAGTCGACGAACTCCTGCGCGCCCGGCTTGGAGTAGTCGATGTAGTACATGTTCTTGCAGTTGTAGTTCTTCTCGGTCTTCGAGGTGTCCGCGATGTCCTTCGCGTGGTACGAGGTCCCCTCGATCGGTGTGTTCTTGGTGACGGCGTTCTTCGCGATGCCGGGGGTGACGTAGGAGCCGAACTTCAGGCCCTTGGAGTGGACGTAGTCCGCCACCGCCTTGATGCCGTCCGGGAACTTGCCGGTGTCGGCGGCCCAGCGACCGTAGCCGTCCACGGTGAAGCCGTTGGAATCGCACTTCTGCCAGAAGTCGTCGAGGTTGACGTAGACGAAGCCGTGGTCCTTGAGGCCACTGGAGACCAGCGCGTCGGCCTGCGCCTTGATCTTCGCCTCGGTCGGTGTGCGGCGCACGAAGCTCCAGCTGGACCAGCCCATGGCGGGCCGTACGGACTGGCCGTTGTCGGAGGCGGCCGCCGGGTGGGCGGTGCCCACGAGCGGCACCGCCGCGGCGAGCAGCAGGCCCGCCGCCGCGGCCGTGAGCGATCTGAGACGGATCATGACTGTCCCCCGTTCGCGGGTGTCGCGTACGACGTGCCGATCCACGCCTCGTCGACCCGCAGTCGCTTGTAGCGGGTGGTGTCGCTGGAGGCGGCCCAGGTGGTGTCGACCTCGAGCCGGACGTAGCGGGCGTTGGCGGCGGTCAGGTCGATGCCCTGGATGCCGCGGCGGCTCGGCAGCTGACCGGTCTTGACCGCGCTCCCCCAGTTGGTGCCGTCATTGCTGACGTACACCTTGTAGTCCTTGATCCGCGCCGACTGCTCGGTGCTCGAACGGGCGTAGGCCACGGAGTCCTCGCGCTGGTTGAGCCCGATGTACTGCACCTTCTTGGCCGAGCCGAGGTCGAAGGTGAGGTTCACGGGGAGCGTCTTGTTGTTGTCCCAGTAGGTGAGGTAGTCGCCGTCGCCTGCCGCCGACGCGGCGTGCCCGCTCGCGGAGGCGCTCGCGCTGACCTTGACGCCGGTGAGGATGCCCTGGCGGCCGGCCGTCGTGACCTTGAAGACCGTGTCGTACGGGTCCCAGGTGCCGAGCCCGCTCAGGGTGAGCACGCCGCCGGACTGCGACCACGAAACCGCCGCTCCCGTGCGGAGGTTGGTGACGGAGGCGATGCGGTAGCCGTTGTCCCGCACGCGCAGGGTGCTGGTGCTGGGCGGGGTCAGGACGTGGATGTACTGCCGGTTCGCGTCGTCCTTGGCGATGGTCGTCACCCCGTACGCACCGTCGTTCCAGGCGCCGGGCTTGAGGCCGCCGTACATGTAGCCGCCGCCCTCGGTGCCGTGCAGGGACTCCCAGATGGGGTCGAGGTAGGAGTCCGCGAAAGTGTTGAAGGATGCCTGGTTGGACGGGAACTTGCCGTTGACCTGGGCCGTCTCGGCCATCAGCGCCTTCACCGAGGAGCCGGCGTTGGTGATGAGGCGGCCGAGGGTGAGCGCGCGGTCGACGGAGGGGTTGGAGCCGTCGTACCACCACGCACCGGTCGAGGGCAGCTTGAAGTCGGCCTCGGTCAGGCGTGGTTGGGCGGTGTAGAGGGCCTGCGGGTAGTCGTAGGCCGGGGTCATGCCCGTCTTCTGCTCATTGCTGATCATGTCCATGATCGGCGTGTCTTCGTTGTTGTTGCTGAGCGTGTAGTTCGGGCGCTTGTCGTAGATCTGCTGGTAGAGGTTGTGGCTCTCCCAGTAGGAGTTGTCGTTGTCGATCCAGAAGCCGCCGAGGTCGGGGTAGCGGTCCATGACCTCGAAGAAGTTGTCGTAACTGAACTGTCCGAAGCCGTCGTTGGTCGTCAGGTCGACGCTCTCGCCCTTGTAGGCGGAGTAGGCGGCCGAGTCGAGCCACTCGTGGCCGCCCTCGTCGTGCCACTGGGGGTCGTTGGTCATGTAGAGGATGACCTTCATGCCCTTGGCCTTGGCAGCCGTGATCAGCTCGCCGAGGAAGTCCCGCTTGGTGGAGCAGGATCCGGGGATCTTGGACGGCCAGGGGCGGGCGTAGCCGAGGCGGCTGTGGAAGGTGGCCAGGACCAGGTACTGGGTGTGGAGCTTCTGCGCCTCGTTCACCCAGTAGTCGGGGCTCCAGCCCCCGCTCGTGACGTCGTTCTCCCAGGCGGTGCAGCTGGTGTGGGCCGGTGCGGTGCGCAGGCCCCAGTGCAGGAACAGACCGCCGACGGAGGCGCGCAGGAAGTCCTGGCGGGGGTTCTCCAGGTCGAGCGGCTTCACCGCCGTACTACTGCCGCAGTCCTGGCCGCCCGAGACGCGCAGGGCGCCGCCGGAGGTGTTGTGACTGTCCGTCAGGCAGCCGCCGGTGACGTCCTGGAAGCCCACGTCGAAGGGCGAGTTGCCGCCCTTCTGCGCGGTGAACCGGGTGAGCCGGATGCCGTCCGCCGCGTTGGCGATGAACGCGGGCCGTCCGTCATTCGAGGCGAACTTGACCGAGCTGTCCGTGAACTGCACGTTGTCGGCGTTGTGCAGGTACCAGCCGTAGGCGGGCCGGGTGCCGATGCTCTTGGGGTTGTAGTCGGCCGAGTCGTTGCTCGGCACGCCCGTGGACATGGTGCCGTTGCCGCCGGGGACCGTGATGTTGACGTCGGTGAAGGTCACGCCGTTGATGCGGTGCCCGGACTCGCCCCACAGGGTCGGGCTGAAGGAGGGGCTGTTGCCGGTCGCCGTGATGTTGTCGTACGTGACGTTGCTGATCGATCCGACACCGGGACTGTTGCCGCAGCGCTTGCGGGTGCCGATCTTCTGCATGATCGGCGAGTGGACGTCGGTCATCGTGATGTCGCGGTAGTGGACGTCGGAGATCTTCGAGCCGTCCATCGAGACCATGCCGAGGCCGGACTTGTCGGCGCCGTCGATCCGGATGTTCTCGAACTGGTAGTCCGAGAAGTCTCCGCAGGTCTCGGAGCCGAACATCAGGGCGTTGCAGCACCTGGCGCCGAGCGTCGAATCGCTCACCCGCACATGGCCGTTGGGCAGCTTGGCACCGAGGGCGTAGTCGCTCTTGAAGACCAGGGCGTCGTCGTTGGCGTGGATGGTCGCGTTGGTGATCGTGGTGTCGGTCGTCGAGATGACGTTCCAGCCGTCGCGGTCGCTCGCGGTGTCGATGGTGAGGTGGTCCGACGTCACGTTCTTACAGCCGTTGACAAGGGCCGCGAAGTGGCCGCCACGGCGGAGGGTGAGACCGTCGCCGATACGGAGTCCGTCACACCGCGTCAGCGAGATGATCTTGTCGGCCTCGCCGGACTTCGGGTTGCCGGTGATCAGGTTGCCCATGCCGTCGATGACGCCCTGCCCGACGAAGCCGATGTCGGTCAGCCGGTCGCCGTAGATCATCGCGTCGCGGAAGTGGCTGTGCCCGTAGTCCTGGTAGGCGTCGTAGGGGTTGGCCTCGGCCTTGTCGTAGGTGTCGGCGCCGGAGCCCTGGATGGTGGCGCCCTTGTCGAGCTGGAGCGTCACATGGCTCTTCATGTGGATGGTGTTCTGGGACCTGTAGGCGCCGGCGGGGAAGCGGACGATGCCGCCGCCGGAGGCCGAACCAGCCGCAGTGATGGCCTTGTTGATGGCCGGGGTGTCGTTGGCAGAGCCGTCGGCCTTGGCTCCGTAGTCCCGGACGTCGTAGACGGCGGCGGTCTGCGGGCTGTGGTGCGGGGCCGCGAGCGCGGCGGGGTGGGCGAGTCCGAGGACGACGGCGATGACGAAGAACACGATCGCAGCCGCCCCCGTCCGCTGTGCGGTGGGGGGTCTCATATGACGGTTCCTCAGACGAGTTGGTAGCCGCGGAGATTGGTGAGCAGCAGGTAGGTGTCCTGCAAGGACCCGGAGGTGTCGCCGAGGGAGCGGTAGATGCCCCACTTCGGGCGCACACGGTCGGCCAGGAAGGTGTCGACGCCGGTCTTCGACGCGTCGACGACGGTGGAGCCGCCGGACTTGAGGATCCAGCGGACCGAGCCCGCCGAGCCGTTGCCGACCTTGATCTGGAAGTCGACGTCGGTCCACTTGTCGTGCAGCGGGTCGAGGTCGGTGCGGCCGACGAGGATGTCGTCGACGGCCAGCCTCAGCTCGATGGTCTGCTTGCCGTTCACCCGGCGCAGGGACTGCACGACGATCGGCGAGGTGCCGTTGCCCGGCTGCTTCATCTGCATGATGTGGGTGAAGGTCGTCGTGGCCTTCAGCGAGCTCGGGATGTACATCGAGTACGTGACCCGCCAGGTCTGGCCCTCGGTCCACTTGAGGTAGTTGCTGCCGCTGCCGTTGCGCAGGCCGGTGACCTCCTGGCGCTGGCGGTCCGTCGAGGTGTCGCGGTCGACGGTGTGCATGTTGAAGCGCCAGTTGTTGCCGGTGGCGAAGATGTGCGGATGACCGGCGGGGTGCGAGTCGGCGCGGTCGTCCTCGACCGTCTCGAAGGCACCGAGGCCGTCACCGCTCGCCGACGGCGCCCACTTCTGCTGCCAGGAGGCAGCGTGGGCAGCGCCCGCGGGCAGGCCGACCGCCGCCGTGGCCGCGCCACCGAGAGCGGCGCCCAACAACGCCCTTCTGGATGTGCTCATGACACTAATCACCTCGCAGTTGCTCGTTCATGATCAGGAAGGCGCCCAGGCCGTGGAAGTCGTTGGTGGCCCGGGTGCGGGCGACGTAGTACGCGTAGTCGCCGACGTTCGTGCCGACGGAGATGTCGGCGAGGTCGGTACGGCCGTCCGGGCCGGTCGAGAGCTTGGCGAGCACGCCCTGGTAGCCCCGGCGGGCGACGTCCGCGTAGTGCGGGTCGAGGTAGTGCTGCTGAGCTCCGCGCGACAGGGCGTAGGTGAACATGCTGGAGCAGGACGTCTCGGTCCAGTTGCCGCTCCGGCCACCCTTGTCGATCACCTGGAACCAGCGTCCGGTAGCCGGGTCCTGGTACTTCTCCAGACCGGCCGCCAACCTTCGGAAGATGTCGAGGAGTTGGGTCCGACGCGGATGGTTCGCGGGGAGCGCGTCCAGCACATTGACGACCGCCATGGAGTACCAGCCGACCGCGCGGCACCAGTGCTCTGGGGCGAGCCCGGTCTGCGGGTCGGCCCAGCTCGCGCTCCTCGACTCGTCGTAGGCGTGTCTGAGCAGACCGTTCGCCACCTGCAGATGGCTGCCGTAGACGTACAGTTGCCTGGCCGCCTCGTCGTCGGTGTAGGCGCTGTCGCCGAACTCCTTGCCGTACTCGACGAGGAACGGATTCACCATGTAGACGCCGTCGGACCAGAGCTGGTGGGCGCGGGCGGCGGAGTCCGCGTGCCAGAAGCCGCCGTCGGCGGTGCGCGGGTAGGTGCTCAGGCGGTCGACGATCTTCTTGGCCGCCTTGCGGTAGCGGTCCTGGCCGGTCTCGTGGTGCAGGATCACCAGCAGCCGGCCGGCCTGCATGCTGTCCAGGCTGTCGAAGGACTGGCCGATGGAGCCGTCGCTCTTCACGAAACGGTCGACGTAGTCCTTGATGTAGGCCAGATAGCGGGCGTCGTGGGTGCGCTTGTACGTGAGGTACTGGCCGTAGAGGTAGAGGCCCACCGGGTAGGACCAGCCGCCGATGGTGCTCGGGGTGTAGCGGGCCGTGGTGGAGTCGACGACGGCCACGGACCAGTCGGGGGCGGCGGCCCTGAGGTGTGCGGGCGCGGGGGCGGCGGGTGGAGCAGGTGCCGCCGCCGGCAGGGTGACGAGGCCGGCGGTGACGAGGGCGAGGGTCGTCAGTGCCGTCCGCAGACGTCTGGGGGTCATGTTCCTCCCTTTCGGTAGGCGTACGCGAGGTCGCCGCGCGGCCCCTGCACGAGATCGCGTACGAGGTGGTGGTCGGGGGCGTGCCGACAGGCGGGGTCGGTACGGCGCGCGTCGCCGGTGAGCGCGTGGGCCTGGCAGCGGCAGCCGCCGTGGTCGGTGGAGCGCAGGGCGCAGCCGCGGCAGGGCTCGGACATCCAGGACTGGCCGCGGTAGGCGTTGAAGGCCTTCGACTCCCGCCAGATCCACGCCAGTCGGTGCTCGCGTACGTTGGGCGGGTCGAGGTCCGGCAGGGCGGCCGCGGCCGGGCAGGGCAGGACCGTACCGTCCGGGGCGACCGTGAGCGAGACCGCGCCCCAGCCGCCCATGCAGGGTTTCGCGACGGCGTCCACCCAGTCGGGAGCGACCCACACCAACTCCACCGCCCCGTCGAGGAGTTGGCGCCAGCGGGCAACCGAGGCGCGGGCTCGTTCGACCTGTTCTCGGGTGGGCAGCAGGGCTGACCGGTTGCGCAGGGCCCAGCCGTGGAACTGCGTGTGGGCGAGTTCGATGCGGTCGGCGCCCCACGACAGCGCCAGGGCGATCAGGTCGTCGAGGGCATCCAGATTGGCGCGGTGGAGCACGATGTTGAGGCCGAAGGGGAGACCGGAGGCGCGGACCAGCCGGGCGGCCCGCTCCTTGGCCGCGAACGAGCGGGCGCCCGCGATGCGCTCCGAGGCCCCCGGATCCGCGTGCTGCACCGAGAGCTGGACGCTGCGCAGCCCGGCCTCGGCGAGCTGTGCCGTGCGCCGCTCGCTCAGGCCCACCCCGCTGGTGACCAGCTGCGTGTAGAGGCCCGCGGTGTCGGCGGCCGCGACGATACCGGGCAGATCGCGTCGGAGCAGGGGTTCACCGCCGGACAGGTGTGTCTGCACGACGCCGAGGTCGGCGGCCTGGCGGAACACGTCGGACCACTGCCCGGCGTCCAACTCCTTTGACCGACCGATCAGTTCGACGGGGTTGGAGCAGTACCCGCAGCGCAGCGGACAGCCGTGGGTGAGTTCGGCGAGCAGCGCCCAGGGGGCGTCCACGGTCATGCGAGCCAGCCCTCCTTTCGCAACTCGGTGAGAAAGCCGGGGACTTCGGCGGCAACGGGCGCGGCTGGGTACCGTTCGCCGAGCTCGGCGACGATGCCGTCCACCGCGCGCGTGCCGTCGCAGAGGCGCAGGACGGGGCCCGCGCTGCCGCGCAGCACGACCACCCGCTCGGGGAGCAGCAGCAGATCGGTCTCGCGCACGCGGTCGTGGCGCAGGACGACACCGCGGGAAAGTGCCGGACGCCAGGTCATGAGCCGCCTCCGTCCACCGCGTCCAGCAGCGACCACAGCACCTCGCACTTGAACTCCAGGGCAGCCAGCGCACGTTGCTGCTGCTCGCGGGTGCGGGCGAGATCGAGGACCAGGGCGAGGGCCTCGGCTCCGTCGCGGCCGCCCTGGTCGATGCGGGTGCGGAAGTAGGCGAGGCCGTCCGGCTCGATCCAGGGGTAGTGCCGCTCGAAGGCGGCGATGCGGATGCGCATGAGGTCGGGTGCGGCGAGTTCCGTGAGCGAGGCGGCGATGGCGTCCAGGGCCGGGTGCAGGCGGCAGAAGTTGACGTATCCGTCGACCGTGAAGCGGACCCCGGGCCGTACCCGGGAGCCGTCCCACAGTTCGTCGCGTTGCAGGCCGGCCGCCTCGCCGAGGCGCAGCCAGCGTTCGATCCCGCCCTCCCCCTCGGCCGTGCCGTCGTGGTCCTGGATGCGGCGCAGCCACGACCTGCGCAGCCCGGGCCGGTCCAGCTTGGCAAGGATCAGGGCGTCCTTGACGGGGATGTGGCGCTGGTAGTGGAAGCGGTTGGCGATCCAGCGGCGCAGCTCGGCCGGGCTCAGTTCACCGCGGTGCATGCGCAGGTTGAAGGGGTGACGGTCGTGGTAGCGCTCCGCGGCGACGGCGCGCAGCCGCTCGGTGAACTCGGCGGTTCCCCAGGCGGCGGCGCCGTCGACACGGACGGTTGTGGCGGTCACGGTGCGGTCGCCGTACGGCCGGTCAGCGGTCGCCGAGGGCGTAGGCGGTCACTTCGAGAGCGGTCTCCACCACCGTATAGCCAGGGCTTTGCCAGACATTTTCATCCGATGTCTCCCGCTCTTCCGGGAGAAGCTGTTCCGCACGGGGGACGTACCGAAGCGTCTCGTTCATGTGGCCGTGCCTGCTTTCCTGAGGGGTAGGGGGGTTGGGGAGGCCCAGACAGGTGCAAGTGTTCACATGCATGTACCGAGTTCATGAACTCGTTCGGTGGCGCGATCCAGAGTTGCGGGATGGAAGGGCCCGAGTCAATGGTCCGGACCGAAGACGTCGGATGCATTTCTGGACAATCGCGGGATCCGTCAACTGACTCACCGGTCAGTTCGTATGGATTCTCCCGTCAGGAATGCATGACCGCCCGTGATCGTTGACGATGGGAGTACCACCTGACGACAACCGTAAGGATCAAGAGCTCGTGAGCAGCAAGGTCCCCCCGATCATCCTCAACAACGGCGTCGAGATGCCCCAGCTGGGCTTCGGCGTCTGGCAGGTGCCGGACGACGAGGCGGAGCGGGCCGTCGCCACCGCGCTGGAGGCCGGGTACCGCAGCATCGACACAGCGGCGATCTACGGCAACGAAGAGGGCACCGGCAAGGCGATCGCCGCCTCCGGCGTCCCCCGCGAGGACATCTTCCTCACCACCAAGCTCTGGAACAGCGACCACGGCTACGACTCCACGCTGCGCGCCTTCGACGAGTCGCTGGACAAGCTGGGCGTGGAGTACGTGGACCTGTACCTGATCCACTGGCCGACCCCGGCCCGGGACAAGTACGTCGACACGTACAAGGCGTTCGAGAAGCTGCACGCCGACGGCCGTATCCGGGCGATCGGCGTCTCCAACTTCGAGCCCGACCACCTTCAGCGGCTGATCGCCGAGACGTCGGTCATCCCGGCGGTCGACCAGATCGAGCTGCACCCGCACCTGCAGCAGCACGCCGCCCGCGAGTACCACGCGGAGCAGGGCATCGCCACCGAGGCCTGGTCGCCGCTCGGCCAGGGCAAGGGCCTCCTGGAGGTCCCGGCGATCGTCGCCATCGCCCAGAAGCACGGCCGCACCCCGGCCCAGATCGTGCTGCGCTGGCACCTGCAGCTCGGCAACATCGTGATCCCCAAGTCCGTGACCCCGTCCCGGATCAAGGAGAACATCGAGGTCTTCGACTTCAGCCTGGACACCGAGGACCTCGCGGCGATCAGCGCGCTCAACGAGGACCGGCGCCTGGGCCCGGACCCGTCGACGTTCAACATGGCCTGACGGCTGCCGCGGTACCGAGGTCGGCCCCCGCCGTGCGGCGGGGGCCGACCTGTGCGCAGAGCCGGCGCTCCGGCCGACTCCCGCAGGGACACCGTCAGTTGCTGGGCTCCGCGTAGACGACCTCGAACTCCTCCAGTCCGATCACGGTCACATGCGCCTTGGCCGCACCCTCGTGCCGGGCCGACGCCTGGACCCCGCGGGACGCGCTGAGGGACTGGCGGTCCGTGAACAGCGCGCCGACCAGACCGCGGCCGCGCTCCCGGTCGACCAGCAGGGACGTCCTGGCCAGCCCGGACAGGCCGTCGAGCCGGGGGACCACGGAAGCGCGGAAGGTCTCGGTGAGCAGCTCCGCGTCCATCGGGTCGAACTCCAGCCTGGTGAGCCGCAGTCCGCCGCCCGCCTCCGGCCGCCGGACCTGATGGACGACCACCGCCTCGTAGTTCTCCACCGCGGTCGTCGCCGCGAACGGCTCCAGCAGCCCGCCGCGTCGTTCCCGCATGACCTCGTCACTGTTGCGCCGGGCCTCCTCGGACTGCCACCAACTCGCCGTCAGCAGCTTGCCGAGCTCCCGGTCCACGAAGATGCCGGCCCCGAGATAGCCCGGACGCTCCTCCAGCAGCTCCCGCCCCTGCGAGTTCAAGGCCCTGATGGCCGTGTCGACCTTCGTGGGATCCCCGGTCGCATACACCATGCGAACGAACATGACGCCTCGCCTCCCAGAAGTCGGGCGCATATCTGGATATTGCGTCCATCCAGTCTTCTCCTCCGGGCAAACCGCTGCAATCAGGACCGGATACGGCGCCATGGCGCGGAAGTCCAGACCAGTCCGGACCAAGGGGTTGACGAGGACACGCAAAGAGGGCCACCTTGCACGGCACCCGAGTAAGGAAACTTTCCTAACAGAAGGGTCCCCCACAGTGCGCCTACGAACACTGACCCTCGCCGCGGCCTCCGGGGCCGCCCTGCTCGCCGCCGGAGTGCTCCCCGCGAACGCCTCCGGTACGGCAGGACCGGCGTCCACCCGGGAGGGCTCGGTCAGCGCGGCCGACCTGCTCGCCAAGGTGACGTCGTGTCAGCAGATCTCCAACGGCAAGTACAAGACGGACGACGAGACCTCGGCCACGATCCCCGTCTGCGGCAAGAACGGCGCGGTCTTCTGGAAGGCCGACATGGACATCGACTGCGACGGACAGCGCACCTCGAAGTGCAACGAGAACACCGACCCCTGGTACCAGAACGACACGGCGTTCCACCAGTCCAACGGCAAGCCGCTCAGGGCCGACTCACTGCCGTACGTGGTCGTGCCCAGCTCCAGCAGCATCTGGAACTACTCCAGCTCCGGCATCAAGGGCGGCGGCGTGGTCGCCGTGATCTACAACAACAAGGTCGAGTACGCCGTCGTCGGCGACACCGGCCCCACAAAGATCATCGGTGAGGCCTCGTACGCCACCGCCCAGGCCCTCGGCATAGACAGCAACCCCGAGACCGGCGGCGCCGACTCCGGCGTGACCTACATCCTCTTCAAGAACTCGCAGGTGTCCCCCATCGAGAGCCACAGCGCGGCGGTCTCGCTGGGGGACCAGTTGGCCAAGAAGTTCCTGCAGAACAACTAGGACACGGGGCACGCAAGTGTCCAGGCAGTCCGACTGCCCCCTTCTGACGGTCAGTCGGACTGCCCCTCACATGGCATGGGCCGCCGTGTGCACCGTGTGTGCCGCCAGGACGAACACATCCGGGCGGTGGTGGACGCTCGCCTTGTCGTCGGGGTCGAGCAGCTGGTCGAGGGTGGCGCGGTCGGTGGCGTCGAGGTGGTCGCCGAGGCCGTCGCGGAGTCGGGAGAGGGAGGCGGCGACATAGGCGCGGGCGCGGTCCTTGGCCGGGGCCGGCAGGTCGAGCAGGAAGGTGCGGGTACCGGTGGGCCTGAGGCCCGCGGCGGCCATCAGGGCCGGCCAGTCCTCGGTCTCGGCGACCGCGCCGGGCAGGCTCGACCGCATCTCGGCGAACCACTCCTCCTCCAGCACGTCGAGGCGGGCCTGCAGACCGGGACGGCCGATCCCGATGTCACGCGGCAGGAACCGCGCGGGCAGCCCGCCCTCCATGAGCGCGAGTGTGCCGCCGGGCGCGAGCCGCGCGGCGAAGGCGGCCAGGGCGGCCCGCTGGTCGCCGATGTGGTGCAGGCTGCGGCTGGCCCACAACAGATCGACGGGGTAGTCCAACTCGCCCAGCACGCCGGTCAGTTCACCGGTGAGCGTGCCGAAGCGATCGCCGACCCCCAGTCGGTCGGCCCGGGCACGGGCCCTCTCCAGGAGCGGCGCCGAGCTGTCGACCGCGACGACCCGGGCTCCCGGAAAGGCCTCGGCGAGCAGACAGGCGACGACACCGGGCCCGCTGCCCGCGTCGACGATCAGCCCGGGTTCGGTCTGCTTGTCGGACAGCCAGGTCATGGCCCGCTCGTAGAGGGACGTGAACAGCTCCGCCTGCGATTCCAGCAGTGGGGCCATCTCGGCCCAGTCGATGTCGGTGTGGTCGTGATGGCCGTGGGTGCCGTGGCCGTGCGTGCCGTGGCCGTGATCGCCGTGCTGGTGGTGTCCGTGCGCCATGGTGGTCAGCCTCTCTCCGGGTGCCGCCCAGAGTGCGCCGACGCACCGCGTGAGGGCCAGCGCTGTTGCCGTCATGGCAAAAAGCGGCGGCAAAAATCAGGTGCGTACGGCCGACCGTGTCACCCACGATGGCCCGATGGACGACGAACTGGTGGACAGGTTCCTCACGGACGGGTTCGTGAAGATCGAGGGGGCGTTTCCGCCACGGGTCGCCGAGGACTGCGCGCGGCTGCTGTGGAAGGAGACGGGGTACGACCTCGAGGACCCCACGACCTGGAAGGACCCGGTGGTCTGGGTGGGCGGCATGGCCCAGGGACCGTTCGCCGCTGCCGTCAACTCCCCTGTTCTGCATGAGGCGTTCGACCTGCTGGTGGGCGAGGACCGCTGGATGCCGCGCTACTCCCTGGGCAGCTTCCCGCTGCGGTTTCCGCACGAGCAGGAGCCGGACGACGCGGGCTGGCACATCGAGGGGAGCTATCTGCCCGTCGGTGTCGAGTCCCGCTGGTACCACACCAACCTGCGCTCACGCGATCGCGCCCTGCTGATGCTGTTCCTCTTCTCCGAGGTCACCGAGCAGGACGCGCCGACCCGCATCCGGATCGGTTCCCACCTCGACATACCTCCCGTCCTGGAGCCGTACGGCGAGGAGGGCGTCTCCATGCTGGAGATCGCCCCCCCAGGTCGTCGAGGCCTCCGCGCACCGCACCGTCGCACACGCGACCGGCAACCCCGGCGACGTCTACCTCTGCCACCCCTTCCTGGTCCACGCGGCACAGCCACACCACGGGACCCGTCCCCGTTTCATGGCGCAGCCGCCGCTGATGCCGGCCGTTCCCTATGAGCTGGAACGGCCGGACGGGGACTACTCGGCGGTGGAACAGGCAATCCGCCGGGGCCTGGCCAAGGAGGCCTGACCCCGAGCGGCCGGTGTCTTCAGGGGCGCGGGGCCGTGTTTGATGTGCGGCTGCCGCCGCGTGGGCGCGACCAGCCACCACGGCCCCGCAGAGCGAAACTCACCGAGTCCTACAACGGCGGGTACGCATTCTGCATGAGCTGCTGGAACTCCGCCGAGAACCAGTGCCCCGACAGCGGAGCATTCGGCAGAGCACCCGACATGTTGTTGTTGTTCCGGGCATTGCCCGTATAAGTCGGGTCGCACATGCGGTCGAAGCCCTTGCCCTCGTCGTTCGGGATCGCGGAGCTGGACCCGTCGGACTCGCCCGGAGGCTTCATCCACACGTACGCGTCGATCCCGGCCGCCGGGCTGGCCTGCGGACGCTCACCGAGGCCGGCCCCGGACTGGTTGCACCAGTTGCCGACGTGGATGCGGCGGTCGTAGCGCCCGCCGTCGACATACGCATCCACACTGGTCGTCGGACCGGGACCGGCCGGCCGGGCGGTGCCGCCCCACCCGTTCCTGGACGTGTCGATCAGCATGCCGATGCCGGAGTTGAAGCCGACGGAGACCAGTTCGTTGCGGAAGGCCTGCGCGTACGACAGCTCGTCCACGTACCGGTTCCAGTCGACCCACTTGGACTGGCGCACGGACGTGCCGTTCACCGTGTCGTTGATGGTGAAGTTGTTCTCCTTGAGGGCGCTGTAGTTCGCCGTGTTGGTGATGAAGCCCTGCACGTCGTCGACGGTCGCGCCCTCGCTGGTCGCCGCCTGCTTGAGCACGTTGGCGGAGGCCGCGAAGTTGTCGTCCCAGCCGAGCCAGCCGTGGTGGCCGGCGTCGATGTAGTTGTAGACGTTCGGGATCGCGCCGAGCTTGGCGAGCGCGTAGCCGACGCCCTTCACGTAGTTGCCGTTGGCGAGCATGGTGTCGCAGTTCGGGGTGGCGGTGGCGCGGCTGCCGGTGTTGGTGACGAGGTTGGGCAGCGAGTCGAGCTCGACCGTGGTGACGATCCGCAGCGAGCTGTACTTGCTGTCCGCAAGGATCGCCGCGATCGGGTCGATGAACTGGGTCTTGTACTTGTCGATCTCCGTCGGGCCGAGTTCGCCGTTGGAGGCGAGGGCTGAACAGTCGCGTCCGGGAAGGTCGTAGATGACGAGCTGGACGACTTCCTCGCCGCTGCCCTTCTGCTGCAGGGCCGCGTCGAGGTGGTCGCGAAGGCCCATGCCTCCGTTGACGCCGTTGATGGCGGCGATGCGGTCGAGCCACACGCCGGTGGGCTGGTTGGAGACCCTGCTGCCGCCCGGCTCCGCGGCGGCGTGCGCGGACCACTCGGGGTTCACGTACACCTTGGCGCCGGCGTACGGGTTGTCGACGCGGCCGCCCGGGTTGGTGCCGCCGCCCCCGCCGCCGCCTCCGCTGCCGTCATCGACGTTGCAGGCCACGCCGTCGA
Organism: Streptomyces sp. NPDC051172; assembly: GCF_040682555.1. Classification (NCBI taxonomy): domain Bacteria; kingdom Bacillati; phylum Actinomycetota; class Actinomycetes; order Kitasatosporales; family Streptomycetaceae; genus Streptomyces; species Streptomyces sp. NPDC051172. The sequence goes on along the minus strand of NZ_JBFBBE010000022.1, from coordinate 92,916 downwards.
GCGTGAACGAGGCCGGCACCGCGTTGGTGCCGCTGTAGGAGCCCTGGAAGCCGAAGCTGACCGAACCGCCGGTCGCCAGCTGGCCGTTGTAGGTCTCGTTGGCGGCGGTGACGTCCGTCCCGCTCTGGGTGAGCTTGGCGTTCCAGTAGTTGGTGACCTTCTGGTTGCCTGCGTACGACCACTTCACCGCCCAACTGCTCTTGGCGGCACTGTTGTTGGTCACCGTGACGGCGGCGGTGAAGCCGGAGCCCCAGTCGTTCTGCACCTTGTAGTCGACGGTGCAGGGGACGGAGGCCGCCGAGACGTCGCCGGGGACGACGGCCGTCGCGGTCCCGGCGGTCCCGGCGACCAGCGCCAGGGCGGCGAGTAACGCTGTTCTGGTACGACTCATGAGTGCGGGTTTCCTTCTCCGGATTCGGGAATTGCGGATACGGGACTTACGGGTTGACGGCGCGCAGGTGATCGCGCAGCCCGGTGCCGTACGACGTGGGGGTTCCGTCGTAGTTGGAGATCAGGGAGGGACCGGAGGAGCAGTCCCAGGTGTTCCAGGTCCAGCCGAGATAGGACAGGCCCCGGTCGTCGAACCACTTCATGACCTGGTCCACGAAGGAGTGCGAGCAGGTGTTCTCGCCGATCTCCCCGGCCACCAGCGGCACCTGGGCCGCGACCGGGGCGAGGGTGGAGTTCCAGCAGCTCTCATTCGTGCAGGCGTTGAAGTTGTAGACGTGGTAGGCGGCGACCAGATTGCCCGTCGGGTCGGTGGGCTTGTACGACAGCCACTGGCCGAGGTCGTTCGAGTACGCCAGACCGCCGGCCATGACGACGTTCTTGGCGCCGGTGCCGCGCACGGCGTCGACGAGGTCCTGCATCCCGGCGACCTGGTAGCCGATGCCGGGGCAGGTGCCTCCGTCCTTCCAGCACTGCCACGCCTGGGTGGTGGTGGAGGTCGCCCGGTCCGGATACGGCTCGTTGAACAGGTCGAACACGACCGCCGGGTCGGACTTGAAGGTGCTCGCCACCGACGACCAGAACGAGGGCGAGTACTGCATGTCGGGCATCGGCTTCTGGCAGGTGGCGTGCACGTCGGAGCAGCCCGCCGAGTTGCCGGTGTACTGGCCGTAGGTCCAGTGCAGATCGAGGATCGGCGTCAGGCCGTGCGCCTCCGCCTTCGCCACCAGGTCCTTGACTGCGGCTGTGTAGTTGGCGCCCGCGTACTCGGGCTTGATGTCGGAAAGACCGAGCCAGCACTCCTCGTTGAGCGGAATGCGGACGGCGTTCGCCTTCCAGTCGGCGATCGCCTTGATCGCGGCGTCGTCGACCGGTCCGTCCCACAGGCCCCGGCCCTGCACGCACATGAACTCGCCGCCGGACCGGTTGACGCCGAGCAGCCGCCGGGTCCTGCCGTCGGCGTCCACGAGCTTGTTCCCCAAGACATGCAGTGCGGGTGCGGTACCACCGGCAGGCGGCTCGGTCGGCGGCGGGGACGGTTCCGTATCGACGTTGCACGTCGTCCCGTTGAGCTCGAACGACGTCGGTACGGCGTTCGTCCCCGACCAGGAGGCGAGGAAACCGGCGCTGACGCTCGCGCCGGTGGCCAGCGAGCCGTTGTAGCTCTCGTTGGCCGCGGTCACCGTCGTACCGGACTGGGACCACTTGGCGTTCCAGCCCTGGCTGACCTTCTGACCGTTCGCAAAGTCGAAGCTCACGCTCCAACTGCTCATGGCCGCCGTGTTGTTGGTGATCTTCACGGCACCCTGGAAGCCGTTGGCCCACTGGCTGGTGACGGAGTACTCCACCGAGCAGGCGGGGGCGGCTCCCTGTGCCGTGACGACCGGTGCGACCGCCGTGCCCAGCAGGGACACGGCGGCAGCAACAAGTAAAAGACCTGAACGCGGGGGGTGTCGCATGAGCGACTCCTTGCAGTTCGGGCGCGCCGTGACGGACGCGTCGACTGATGGAATCGCTCCCACTGGTGTCCATGAAGCTAGCGCCAAGTGACAGCAAAGGACAGGGGAGTCACAGACTTTCCTGACTTTCCCTCAGCTGAGACGCGTCGAATCTTTTCGACTCTTCAAGCACCTTGACCACCCCCACCCCCGTCCCCACTATGGGAGCGCTCCCACTGGTTCAAGGCTTGTTGCTCCTCCCCTCCCCCACTCTCTTCCGAGCCGCAAGGAGGAACCAGCACATGCAGCCCAGAAGGAGACGCAACCCTGCACGGCGGTTGTGGACCGCCGTGGTGGCGGCCCTCGCCCTTCCGCTCACCATGCTCGGCACCGGCACAACTCCCGCTCATGCCGCGGCACTTCAGTGCAGTGTCGACTACAAGACCAACGACTGGGGCTCCGGCTTCACCGCGGATCTGACGCTCACCAACCGCGGCACGGACGCCATCGACGGCTGGACCCTGACGTACGCCTACAGCGGCAACCAGAGGCTCAGCAACGGGTGGAACGGCACCTGGACCCAGTCGGGCCAGTCGGTCACCGTGAAGGACGCCGGGTACAACGCGAAGATCGCCGCGGGTGCCGCGGTCTCCACCGGCGCGCAGTTCAGCTACAGCGGCACCAACACCGCCCCCACCAGCTTCGCGATCAACGGCACCACCTGCGCCGGCGCGCACCAGCCGCCGGTCACCGTGCTGACCAGCCCCACCGCGGGCGCGGTCTACACGCAGGGAGACGCGGTGCCGCTCGCGGCCACCGCCGCCGCGGCCGACAACGCGACGATCAGCAAGGTCGAGTTCTACGACGACACGACTCTGCTGGGCACGGACACCAGTGCGCCCTTCACGCTCTCCGCCTCCGGCTTGACCGTGGGCAGTCATTCGCTGGTGGCGAAGGCGTACGACAGCCTGGGCGCGTCGGCGTCGTCGACGCCGGTCGGGATCACGGTCGCCTCGGGTCCCGCCGTGGTGGCCTCGCCGACCCAACTGGGCGTCCAGCAGAGCAAGTCGGGCACGTACGCGGTGAAGCTGTCGACGCAGCCGAGCGCCGATGTCACCGTGACGACGGCCCGGGCGAGCGGCAATTCCGGTCTGTCGGTGACCGGCGGCGCGACGCTCACCTTCACGCCCGCCAACTGGAGCACCGCCCAGAACGTGACCGTCACCGCCGACTCCTCCGGCACCGGCTCGGCGTCCTTCGAGTCGACGGCGACGGGTTACACGAAGGCAGCGGTCACGGTCACCGAGCTGGCGGCCCAGAAGGCGTACGACGCACGTTTCCTGGACCTCTACGGCAAGATCACCAACCCGGCGAACGGCTACTTCTCCCCCGACGGCATCCCCTACCACTCGGTGGAGACGCTTATCGTCGAGGCGCCGGACCAGGGTCACGAGACCACGTCGGAGGCCTACAGCTATCTGCTGTGGCTGCAGGCGATGTACGGCAAGGTCACCGGTGACTGGTCCAAGTTCAACGGCGCGTGGGCCCTCATGGAGAAGTACATGATCCCCACCCACGCCGACCAGCCGACCAGCTCCTTCTACAACGCCTCCAAGCCGGCGACGTACGCGCCCGAGCTGGACACCCCGAACGAGTACCCGGCGAAGCTCGACACGTCGGTCCCGGTCGGCTCCGATCCGATCGCCGGCGAGCTGAAGAGCGCCTACGGCACGGACGACGTGTACGGCATGCACTGGCTGCAGGACGTCGACAACGTCTACAGCTACGGCAACACGCCGGGCGGCACCTGCGAGGGCGGTCCGACGGCGAAGGGCCCGTCGTACATCAACACCTTCCAGCGCGGGCCGCAGGAGTCGGTGTGGGAGACGGTGCCGCAGCCGACGTGCGACGCCTTCAAGTACGGGGGCACGAACGGGTACCTGGACCTGTTCACCGGTGACAACTCCTACTCCAAGCAGTGGAAGTTCACCGACGCCCCGGACGCCGACGCACGTGCCGTGCAGGCCGCGTACTGGGCGGACGTGTGGGCCAAGCAGCAGGGCAAGGGCAGTGACGTCTCCGCGACCGTCGGCAAGGCCGCGAAGATGGGCGACTACCTGCGCTACGCCATGTACGACAAGTACTTCAAGAAGATCGGCAACTGTGTCGGTCCGTCCACCTGCCCGGCCGGCACCGGCAAGGACGCCTCCGACTACCTGCTGTCCTGGTACTACGCCTGGGGCGGCGCCACGGACACCAACGCGGGCTGGGCCTGGCGCATCGGCTCCAGTCATGTGCACGGCGGCTACCAGAACCCCCTGGCCGCGTACGCGCTGAGCTCCTACGTCGACCTGAAGCCCAAGTCCTCGACGGGAGCGTCCGACTGGGGCACCTCCCTCACCCGGCAGCTGGAGTTCTACCGCTGGCTGCAGTCCAGCGAGGGCGCCATAGCGGGCGGTGCGACCAACAGCTGGGCGGGCCGTTACGCGACCCCGCCGGCCGGTACGTCGACCTTCTACGGCATGTACTACGACTGGGAGCCCGTCTACCACGACCCGCCGTCCAACCAGTGGTTCGGCTTCCAGGCGTGGTCGATGGAGCGGGTCGCCGAGTACTACCAGCAGACGGGGAACGCGCAGGCCAAGGCGATCCTCGACAAGTGGGTCAAATGGGCGCTGTCCAAGACCACGATCAACCCGGACGGCACCTATCTGATTCCGGCCACGCTGCAGTGGTCGGGCCAGCCCGACACCTGGAACGCGTCGAGTCCCGGCTCCAACAGCGGACTTCACGTCACGGTCGCCGACTACACCAATGACGTCGGGGTGGCGGCCGCGTACGCCAAGACCTTGACGTACTACGGCGCCAAGTCCGGTGACGCCACGGCCAAGTCGACGGCGAAGGCGCTGCTGGACGGCATGTGGAACAACTACCAGGACAGCCTGGGCATCGCTGTGCCGGAGACACGCACCGACTACAGCCGGTTCGCCGACAGCGTGTACGTGCCGAGCGGCTGGAGCGGCAAGATGCCGAACGGCGACGCGATCAACTCGTCGTCGACGTTCAGCTCGCTCAGGTCGTTCTACAAGAACGACCCCGCCTGGTCGAAGATCCAGGCGTATCTGGCCGGTGGGGCGGCGCCGTCGTTCACGTATCACCGGTTCTGGGCCGAGGCGGACATTGCCATGGCCATGGGCTCGTATGCGGAGCTTCTGGAATAGATGCTCCGCTGGTCGGGCGGACTTTGACTGCGGGTCCGTTGTGGTTGGTCGCGCCCACGCGGCGGTAGCCGCAGATTCAGCACAGCCCCGCGCCCTGACGGGCGCTCCCGCACCGCCCGGTTTCTCGGAGCCGCCGGGCGGCCCCCACCCGCACTGGGGGCCGCCCGGCACCCGCACGTGCCCCGGATGGAAGGACCCCACCGTGCGAAGAACCCGCATCCTCACTGCCGTGCTGACGCTCGCCGCCGGGCTGTTGGCGGGCTCCCCGCCCGCGCTCGCCACCGACACCCCGAAAGTGCAGCTTGCCGCAGACATGTACACCTGGAAGAACGCCCGGATCGACGGGGGAGGTTTCGTCCCCGGCATCGTCTTCAATCGCAGCGAGAAGAACCTGGCCTACGCCCGCACCGACATCGGTGGGGCCTATCGCTGGCAGGAGTCGACCAAGACCTGGACGCCGTTGCTGGACTCGGTCGGCTGGGACGAGTGGGGGCACACGGGGGTGGTGAGCCTGGCCTCCGACTCCGTCGATCCGAACAAGGTGTACGCAGCCGTCGGGACGTACACGAACAGCTGGGACCCTACGAACGGTGCCGTGCTGCGGTCCTCCGATCGCGGTGCCGACTGGCAGAAGACGGACCTGCCGTTCAAGCTGGGCGGCAACATGCCCGGCCGGGGCATGGGCGAGCGGCTCGCGATCGACCCGAACAAGGACAGCGTGCTGTACCTGGGTGCGCCCAGCGGCAAGGGGCTGTGGCGGTCGACGGACTCCGGTGTGACCTGGTCGCAGGTGACCGACTTTCCCAACGTCGGCAATTACGTGCAGGATCCGAGCGACACCAGCGGCTACGCCTCCGACAACCAGGGGATCGTCTGGGTCACCTTCGACGAGTCGACCGGTGCGTCCGGTACGGCGACGAAGACCATCTACGTCGGGGTCGCCGACAAGGACAACGCGGTGTACCGCTCGACGGACGCGGGCGCCAGCTGGACCCGGCTGGCCGGGCAGCCGACGGGATATCTGGCGCACAAGGGTGTCCTGGATGCGAAGAACGGCTATCTGTATCTGGCCTACAGCGACAAGGGCGGTCCCTACGACGGCGGCAAGGGCCGACTGTGGCGGTACGCGACCGCGACCGGCACCTGGACCGACATCAGCCCTGTCGCCGAGGCCGACACGTCCTACGGCTTCAGCGGCCTGACCGTCGACCGGCAGCATCCCGGCACCGTCATGACGACCGCCTACAGCTCCTGGTGGCCCGACACGCAGATCTTCCGCTCCACCGACAGCGGCGGCACCTGGACGAAGGCGTGGGACTACACGTCGTACCCGGGCCGCTCGAACCGCTACACCATCGACGTCTCGTCATCGCCCTGGCTGACCTTCGGCGCGAACCCCTCACCTCCCGAACAGGCCCCGAAACTGGGCTGGATGACGGAGTCGCTGGAGATCGACCCGTTCGACTCGGACCGGATGATGTACGGCACGGGGGCGACGCTCTACGGCACCGAGAACCTCACCAAGTGGGACAGCGGGGGCCAGTTCACCGTGAAGCCCATGGTGCAGGGGCTGGAGGAGACGGCCGTCAACGACCTCGTCTCTCCCCCGTCGGGCGGCGCCCAGCTGTTCAGCGCACTCGGTGACATCGGCGGCTTCCGGCACACGGACCTGACCAAGGTCCCCTCGATGATGTTCACCTCGCCGACCTTCACCACGACGACCGGCCTCGACTTCGCGGAGACCGACCCGAACACGGTCGTGCGGGTCGGCGACCTCGACTCCGGTCCGCACATCGCGTTCTCGACGGACAACGGGGCCAACTGGTTCGCGGGGACGGATCCTTCGGGTGTGTCGGGCGGCGGGACGGTGGCCGCCGCCTCGGACGGCAGCCGGTTCGTGTGGAGCCCGGCGGGCACCGGTGTGCAGTACACGACCGGCTTCGGTACGTCCTGGGCCGCGTCGAGCGGCATCCCGGCAGGTGCGACCGTCGAGGCCGACCGCGTCGACGCGAAGACCTTCTACGGCTTCAAGTCCGGGCGGTTCTACGTGAGTTCGGACGGCGGCGCGACCTTCAGCGCGTCCTCCGCCACCGGCCTCCCCGGCGGCGACAGCGTGCGCTTCAAGGCGCTGCCCGGCGCGAAGGGTGACGTCTGGCTCGCGGGTGGCACCGCCGACGGCGCGTACGGGCTGTGGCACTCCACGGACGGCGGGGCGAGCTTCACCAGGCTGTCGAACGTCGAGCAGGCCGACACCATCGGCTTCGGCAAGGCGGCGACGGGGGCCTCGTACCAGACCCTCTACACCAGCGCGAAGATCGGCGGCGTGCGCGGCATCTTCCGCTCGACCGACAAGGGCGCGACCTGGACCCGCATCAACGACGACGCCCACCAGTGGGGCAGGACGGGCGCGGCGATCACCGGTGACCCGCGGGTCTACGGACGGGTGTACGTCTCCACCAACGGCCGCGGCGTCGTCTACGGCGACACCTCCGACACGGGCGGAGGCGGCGACAACGGCGGCGGTGGCGGCACGGGCCCGACGCCGACCGGTGCCTGCAGGGCGACGTACAAGATCACCAATCAGTGGTCGGGCGGCTTCCAGGCCGACGTGCAGCTCACCAATACGGGCTCGAGTGCCTGGAGCGGCTGGTCACTCGGCTGGACGTTCCCGGACGGCCAGAAGATCACCCAACTGTGGAACGCCGACCACACCCAGTCGGGCGCGGCGGTGACGGTGAAGAACCTGAGCTGGAACGGCACGGTGGCGGCCGGTTCGTCCGTGGGCTTCGGGTTGACGGGGAGCTGGTCGGGGTCGAACACCGAACCGACCGCGTTCGAGCTGGGCGACCAGAGCTGCACGGTCGGCTGACTGGGCCGAACGGTTGCCGGTAGTGATCCTCGAGTTGCGGAGCGCAGAGGGCCACCTGAATCTGATTGAACCTGATCAAGGAAGGTCCGGTCCCACATGCCCGTCGAAAGGACAGTGATGTCGCAGCGCACACGCAAATCGACCCGCTCCCGTGTCGCGGCGGTCCTCGCCGCTCCCGTAATCGCCCTGACCCTCATGGCGCCGAGCGCCTCTGCGGCTCCGGCGCCCTCCAAGTGCGAAGGAACAATCCACATCTCTCTCCTGGGCCACCAGACGTGCGTCTCGGCCAAGGGCGACAACGACGACCAGCATGGCGGGCTCTCGGGCCTGCTGGGCGTCGTGACCGGTCTCCTGGGCGGCCTTTTGGGTGGCGTCCTGGGTGGCTGAAGCCGGCCCGGTGAGGCGGTCGCCCGCGATCGGCGGGCCCCCCCCGCGCGGGGGCGGGGGGCCCCCGCCCGGGGGCCCCCCCCCGCCTCCGTGTCACGGTGTGCGGATCGTCGGCCTCGGTGGCGTCGCCATCCCGTCGCCGATGAAGAAGCCCGGGCGCGGCGGTTGGTTGTGGGCGGTGTTCTGCCAGGCCAGTGCCGTGTTCCTGGCGCCGGTCGCCGAGGATGTCCCCCGACAGGGACGGCGTCGCCTCGGTGCCGTTGTCGGAGTGGACGCCTGAGCCGGTCGGCAGTCGGGGGTCGGGGTCGGGGGTCGGGGGTCGGGGTCGGGGGTCGGGGGTCGGGGGTCGGACGAATTGTCGCCGTGGCCGGGGCGGGACGGATCCAGGTCAACCACATGCATGGCGTCGCCGTGACCGTTCCGGGTGGTCCACAGGCCACTGCCGGAGTTGGTGTCGAAGGTCCGGCGGGTGCGGGCACCGCCCCGCCAGTCCCAGGCGGGGATCACCGTTCGGGTGCAGTAGCCGCGGGCCATGCCGAGCGAGGGGCGGGAGCCGTCCAGGTACGCCGTGCCGGCGAGGAGGCGGCCCACCCGGTTGTCGTAGGAGTCGCCCCACGAGGACACCGTGCCGCGGGCAGGGACGTGGTCGACGGTCTGCATCGCCTTGCTGTAGTCGTTCCCCGCCCCGTCGACCGTGCCGTCCGCGGATGGGCCTCCAGATGAGAACGGACCGGTTCTGTCCCCTCAGTCGCCGCCACTTTGCGTTAAGTTGCCATATCTCACGGCCAGTTGGGCCACCGTGCGGGCGATCCGTTCGCGCAGTTCGAGCGGCTGGAGCACCTCGATGTCAGTGCCCAGACGCAGGAACTCGCCGTGGGCGTGCTCGACGGACTCGATGGGGACCGTGGCGAGGGTCCAGCCGTCGTCGTCCGTACGGCCGGCGACCGCCCTCGGCAGCCGCACGCCGGGCGCCAGCCGGACCAGCGCCTCGCCGCGGTAGAGCCGGTCGTGGAAGTCGCGCTGGTACGCCGTCCAGTAGGCGGCCAGGTCGAAGCCGTCCGGGCGGGTGAACTCCTCTTCGGAGGCGGCGAGTTGGAGGATCTGGTCGACGCGGAAGGTACGGGGGCCGGGGCCCGCGACGACGTACCAGCGGCCGGCCTTCAGCACCAGTCCGTACGGCTCCAGGCGGCGCTCCACGTCGGTGGGTTCGGCCCAGCGGCGGTACAGGACGTTCAGGACACGGCTGTTCCACACCGCGTCGGCCACCGCCGGCAGATACGGCGCCTCCTCGGCGTCCGCGTACCAGCCGGGGGCGTCGAGGTGGAAGCGGCCGCTGATCCGGTCGGCGTGCGCGCGCAGCTCCGGCGGCAGCGCGGCACGGACCTTGAGCTGGGCGGCGGCGAGCACCGAGCCGAGGCCCAGCTCCGCGGCCGGGCCGGGCGCACCGGCGAGGAAGAGGGCCTCGGCCTCGTCGGCGGTGAGGCCGGTCAGACGGGTCCTGTAGCCGTCGAGCAGACGGTAGCCGCCGGCGTGGCCCGCGTCGCCGTACAGCGGGACGCCCGCGGCGCCCAGTGCCTCGACGTCCCGGTAGACGGTGCGGACCGAGACCTCCAGCTCCTCGGCGAGCTGGGCGGCGGTCATCCGGCCCCGGGTCTGGAGCAGGAGCAGGATCGAGACGAGTCGGGCGGACTTCACTGACACAGGATGTCAGTGAAGTCGCCCTAGCGTCCTGTCCATGCCCTTCACGGAGAAGTTCCTGACCGTGCCACCGCCCGTCGAGGTGGCCGGCCGGCTGATCAAGCGTTACCACGTCACCGCCGACCCGGCCGGCATCGCACCCGACGTGGAGAAGGCGGCGTACGCGGTCCTGCCGGAGCTGCTGCCGGAGCCGGACGGCACTCCGCCTGCGACGTTCGTCGTCGTTCACAGGGGAAACGACGACGGCGCCTACATCAACGCCTACAGCTGGGTGTGGGACAACGTCCTGCACTACGCGAACGCCGCCGCGGGACAGCCGGTGATCGGCTGCCCCGACCACGACCCGACCCATTTCGTCAGGCCCGAACTCCCGTGGGTCGGCTGCGTCTTCGAGCTGCCGCCGATCCAGCACGAACGGGATGCCTGGGTACGGCACATGCTCGTGCCCGAAGTCCCGGACCTGGACGCCTACCTGTCCGACTCCCTGCCCGCAGGAACCACTGGAGAGCGCTCATGAGCAGCCCGCACGACTTCGACTTCTTCGCCGGCGAGTGGCAGGTCACGCACCGTCGCCGCACCGACTTCCTCGACCCGGACAGTGACTGGGTGCAGTTCCCGGGCACCAGCTGGTGCCGGCCGCTGTTCGACGGGGCCGCGAACATCGACGAGATCGACATGCCGTACCTCGGCGCGAAGGGGCTGACCCTGCGCCTGTTCGACGTGGAGCGCGAGGAGTGGTCGCTGAACTGGTCCTCCAGCCGCAGCGGCCAGCTCTTCCCACCCGTTTTCGGGCGCTTCGACGGCGACCGCGGCGAGTTCTACGGGGACGACACACACGACGGCAAGGACGTGCGGGTGCGGTTCGTCTGGGCGGGCGTGTCCCCCACCTCCGCGCACTGGGAGCAGGCGTTCTCCGTCGACGGCGGGGAGACCTGGGTGACCAACTGGACCATGGACTTCAGTCGGCCGCCGGCCTCCTGAAGGCCCGGAGGCTGAACTCCGGGTCGGCGCGCGGCCGTTCCTGGTCGGGCAGCGCCTGCAGCCGTGCGACGAAGCGTTCGGTGAGCGGGTCGCCGGGCGGCAGCTGGGTGAACCAGCCGCGTCGAAGATCGGCGGCCGTGCGGCTGGGGCTGCGGCCCTGACCGCGGCCCGGGAAACGGGCCTGCCCCGCCGGGTGCAGACGGTGCGCGGCGGCGTACGACTCCACGAGCGGGGCGGCGTCCGGGGCCGGGCGGCGCGGGCGCGGGGCGAGGACGGCGTCGATGTCGCTGCCGACGTCGTGCGCGGCGGCCTTGTCGACGGTGGTGACGTACACGCCGCCGGGTTTCAGGACGCGGGCGCACTCGGCGACGACGGTGCGGACGTCCTCGGGTTCGTCGAGGAGGTGCAGCAGCCAGACGCTGGTGACGGCGTCGAACGTCCCGTCACGGAACGGCAGTCGGCGGCTGTCGGCCAGCAGGACGCAGCCGGGCAGGCGCCGGGCGGCCATCCGGGCCATGCCGTACGTGAGGTCGGCGCCCGTCACCCGGGTGGCGGGCCGCGCGGCCGCGAGACGCCGGGTGACGATCCCGGTGCCGCAGCCGACGTCGAGGAGCCGCTCTATGGCTGCCGGGAGCAGGCCGAGAACGGCGTCGGCGGCGGCCGCGGCTCTCGGCTCGCCGCCGCGGGTGGCGTCGTAGGCGTCGGCTTCCTTGTCGTAGTCGAGCACGCGGGTCAGTGTGCCCCGTGGGCCGGTGCGAGTTCCTCGACCCTTTGGGCGAGGCCGAAGTCGAGTTCGGTGACCTTGCCGCCCGCGCTGTGCGTGTTCACCGACAGGGAGACGGTGTTGTAGCCGAGGGTGAGGTCGGAGTGGTGGTCGAGCTCGTCCTGCACCTGGGCGATGTGGATGACCATCGCGGTGGCGGCGAAGTGCGAACCGAGCCGGTAGGAGCGGGTGAGCCGGTCGTCGTCGACCGCCCAGCCCGGCAGCTCGGCCAGTCGGTCCTCGATCTCCTTCAGCGACAGGGGTTCGACGGGCATGGGCTCGCTCCTTCCTCGGCACCGGGTGCTTCTTCAGCGTGCCACAGCGACTGTCCGCGGTCCTGGTCAGAAGGGTTCCCGGGGGCGGGCCGGAGAACCCTCCGGAACGGCTGCCCCCTCACCCCTGGTGCAGGCGCTCAGCCGCCAGGTCGTCCGCGATCGCGGCGATCGTGGGCCTGCCTTCGACCCGCTCGACCCACTCGTGCGGCAGGCCGACGTCTCCGTGCACGGCGCCGAGGAGGTTGCCGCAGATGGAGCCGGTGGAGTCGCTGTCACCCGAGTGGTTGACGGACAGCAGCAGGGCCTCCTTGACGTCCGGCTCGACGAGCGCGCAGTAGACACCCATCGCGAGGGCCTGCTCGGCGACCCAGCCCGCACCGAGGGACTGGAGCTTCTCCGCGGTCGGCGAACCCTGGGCGGCCAAGTCGAGTGCCCCCTCCAGGGCGGCCGTCGTCTCCTCGTGGCCGGGGTGGCGGGCCAGCAGCCGCAGCGTGCGCAGTACCGCTCCAGGGAGTCCCCGTCCACGACGTACGCCACGATCGCGGCCAGCGCGCCCGCCGCGTAGTAGCCGGTGGGGTGGCCGTGGGTGATCTGAGCGCCGCGGGCGGCCATCGCGAAGGCCCCGTCGGCGGAGTTGATCAGGCCGAAGGGGGCCGAGCGCATCACGGTGCCGCAGCCCTTGGAGTCGGGGTTGACCCGGCCCGGCCTGCCGTCCAGCTTGAGCATCGGGTCGGGGTGGTACTTCTGGGCGACCCCGGAGAGGCAGGCGTTGCCGGGCGCGCGGCGGGAGTACAGCCAAGCCTCGTCGATCAGACCGCCCGTGGCGGCGCCGCCCTGCTCCGGGCCCGGCTTCGACTGGGTCTCCAGCCAGCGCTCGTACGCCTGGAGCAGCATGTGCGACCAGGCACCTCCGATGCCCCTCATCCGCTCCCGGGCGTGCGCCTGGATCAGGGCCTCGACGGTGAACAGCGTCATCTGCGTGTCGTCGCTGACCAGGCCCAGCGCACCGTACGCACCGGGCACGAACCCGGTCACCCCGCGTTCGCCGTGGAGGGCACGGATACGGTCCAGGGAGTTGAACTCGACGGGATAGCCGAGGGCGTCACCGATCGCCCCGCCCAGCAGACAGCCGCGCACTCGGGCGCGGTACACCGCGGCGATCTCCAGGGTCGGCTTCAACGGCCAGGTCATCTGCTGCACTCCTCGACTACGGTCGTACGCATGACCATTGTCGCGACCGGAACCGCCGCTCCCACGACCGGCCCCCCCGACAAGACCGTCGGCCCCCTGCTGAGGGCCTGGCGCGAGCGCCGCCGGGTCAGTCAGCTGGAGCTGGCGCTGCGGGCCGATTCCTCGGCGCGGCACATCAGTTTCATCGAGACGGGCCGTTCGCGGCCGAGCGAGGAGATGGTGCTCAGGCTCGCCGAGCACCTCGACGTCCCCGTGCGCGAGCGCAACTCCCTGTTGCTGGCGGCCGGTTACGCGCCGCACTACCCGGAGACCCCGCTCGACGCGCCCGAGCTGGACGCCCTGCGCCAGGGCATGGAACGCCTCATCCAGTGCTACGAGCCCTACCCGGCGTTCGTCGTGGACTCGGTGTACGACGTGGTCGCGGCCAACCGGGGCATGACGATGTTCCTGGAGGGCGTCGCACAGGAACTGCTCGAACCCCCGCTGAACGCCATGCGGTTGACGCTGCACCCGGAGGGCCTCGCACCGCGCATCCGCAACCTCCCTCAATGGCGGGGGCATCTGCTGGCCCAGATGGAACGGGAGATCGCCCTGCACCGCTCCGCACCACTGCGGGCGCTGTACGAGGAGGTGGCCGCCTATCCGGTGCCGCAGCAGAAGCACGGCCACCACCCCGAACCGGCGGACCCCGTCCCTTACTTCGCGCTTCCGATGCAGATCGAGCACGAGGGCCGGACGCTGTCCTTCGTCTCGTCCATCTCCACCTTCAACACGCCCATGGACGTCACGGTCGCCGAGCTGGCCATCGAGACGCTCCTTCCGGCCGACCCGGCGACGGTCAAGTACCTCCAGTCGCTGATGCCCTGACGGACGTCCACCGGACGGCCCGCGTGGCGAGCACCTCACCACGGAACCCGTGAGACTGGCGGCGGAACATGACACACTGCTGCGCGGTTACTTCGGCCCGTAGGGGAGGCGTGGCGTGAGTGAGCGGCGTCCCGCGCCCACCGTGGGACAGGTGGTGCTCGGCAGGCGCCTGCAGGAACTGCGGGAGGCGGCCCGGCTCAAGCGTGAGGAGGCCGCACGCGTCCTGCGGGTGGCCCCCGCGACCGTACGGCGGATGGAGATGGCCGAGGTCGCCCTGAAGATTCCGTACGTCCAGGTGCTGCTGGAGACGTACGGCGTCCCGGACGACGAGGCGGCTGCGTTCGTCGCCCTGGCCGAGGAGGCCAACCGGCCGGGCTGGTGGCAGCGCTTCCACGACGTGCTTCCGGACTGGTTCAGCCTGTATGTGAGCCTTGAGGGCGCCGCCGGCATCATCCGCTCCTACGAGCCGCACTTCGTGCCGGGGCTGCTGCAGACCGAGGACTACGCACGTGCGGTGATGGAGGCGGGCACGGTCGGGCAGACCGGTCCGGAGACCATCGACCGGCATGTGTCGCTGCGGATGGCGCGGCAGCGTCTGCTGGACCGCCCGGATCCGCCCCACCTGTGGGTGATCATGGACGAAACGGTTTTGCGGCGCCCGGTGAGCACACACGGCGAGGTGATGCGCGAGCAGCTGGACAAGCTGCTGGAGTTCGCCGAGCGGGACCGGGTCACGCTGCAGATCGCCGAGTTCAAGGACGGCCCCCACCCGGGGACGTACGCGCCCTTCACACTGTTCCGCTTCGACGAGCCCGAGCTGCCCGACATGGTCTTCACCGAATACCTGACCGGCGCCCTGTACCTCGACTCGCGCAAGGAGGTCTCCGCGCATCTGGAGGTCCTCGACCACATGACGGCGCGGGCCGCGTCGGCCCAGCGTACGAAGAAGATCCTGCGGGAGCACCGCGAGGACTTCTGAGCCACCCACTACACCTGTCCGACCGGAGGAGAAGACCGCGCATGACCGGATCCGACGCCGCACCGCAGATCGACACCAGCCGGCCGCACCCCGCCCGCGTGTACGACTGGTTGCTGGGCGGCAAGGACAACTACCCGGTGGACGAGGAGCTGGCCCGGAAGATCCTCGCCGTGGACAACAGCGCGGTGCGCGGGGCGCGGGCCAACCGGCGGTTCATGCACCGGGCCGTCCGCACCGTCGCCGAGGCCGGGATCCGCCAGTTCCTGGACATCGGCACGGGCATCCCCACCGAGCCCAATCTGCACCAGGTGGCACAGGCCGTGGCGCCGGAGTCCCGGGTGGTGTACGCGGACAACGACCCGATCGTGCTGCGGCACGCCCAGGCACTGCTGCGCGGCTCCGAGGAGGGCCGCACGGAGTATGTGCACGCGGACGTGCGGGACATCGACACCCTTCTGCGGCAGGCCGCCGAGACGCTGGACTTCGCACAGCCGGTCGCGCTGTCGCTGGTGGCGCTGACCCACTACCTGGACGACGACGTCCACGACCTCCTGGCGAAGTACGTCGCGGCGCTCGCCCCGGGCAGCCATCTGATCCTTTCGCAGGTCACCCCCGACCTCAATCCGGAGGCCATCGCGAAGGCGGCAGGTGCCTTCCGCGCGAGCGGCACCCCGCTCTTCCCCCGCTCGATCACGGACTTCCAGCGCTTCTTCGAGGGCCTGGAGCTGCTCGGCCCCGGCGTGATCCCGGTGACCGGGTGGCGGCCGGAGGCCGAGGACGTGGCGGCGCAGAAGGAAGGCGTCGTTCCGGTGTACGCGGGGGTCGCCCGCAAGCCCTGACGTCGTGCCGTAGCACCCGTACGGGCGCCATGAACAGGTGCGTTCCCCCGGCCGCCCCTAGCGTCGAAGCACAGGGTGAGCAAGGGAGCGACGCAGGTGGACGACACGCGAATACCGCCCGCCGAGCCGGGAGCGGCGCTGCTTCGCGCAGGACGCTTCTTCCGGCCCGGAGCCACCGCCCCCGACCTGCGCAGCGTCGCGCTCACCGGCGGACGGGCCACCTGTCGGTGGGCCCCGGCCGAGGACGAACCCCGCGGCTGCCCGCGCGAGGCCGCCTTCTCCTGTACAGCTACTCGCCGACCCGGATGCGTTACCGGTATGGCCCGTCGCCGCCCGCGCCGGGGCCAGGACTCGGGACGCAGGCGGCTGCCGCTGGTGCCGGTGGAGAACTTCCACGCCCCGCGCGGACGCCGGACCACGGATGAGACCAAGGAGATCTGATGCCCTCGGACGCCGTGCTGTACCAGGCGGCAGCGCTCTGCCTGACCTATCCCGACGCCGACTTCCGCGCCCGGCTGCCCCTGCTGCGCGAAGCGGCCCCGCAGCTACGGGAGTTCACCGACCACGCGGCCCTCACCCCGCCCGGGGAACTGGCCGCCCACTACCTCCAGGTCTTCGACTTCAAGAACCGGCACAGCCTCCATCTCAGCTGGTGGCAGGACGGGGACACCCGGCGGCGCGGCATGTCGCTGGTCCGCTTCAAGGACGTCTACCGCGCCGCCGGCCTGGAGTTCACCGGCGAGGAACTGCCGGACTTCCTGCCCGCGGTGCTGGAGTGCGCGGCCCGCACCGGCGACACGGACCTCCTCACGGAACACCGCGAGGGCCTCGGCCGGCTCCGGGCCCGGCTCACCGACCTCGGTACCCCGTACGCGTCCGTCCTGGACGCCATATGCGCCACCCTGCCGATCCCCCACACGGAGGTTCGCTCATGACCACGCTCCTGTGGGGCGTTCTGCCGTACGTGGCCTTCGCCCTGCTCGTCGCCGGCCTGATCTGGCGCTACCGCTACGACAAGTACGGCTGGACCACGCGTTCGTCGCAGGAGTCCGAGTCGAAACTGCTGGACATCGCCTCCCCGGCCTTCCACTACGGCATCCTCTTCGTGCTGACGGGCCACCTGGTGGGCCTGTTCGTCCCACGGTCGTGGACCGACTCGATCGGCGCCCGCGAGCACACGTACCATCTGTTCTCGCTCTACGGCGGCACGGTGGCCGGCGCGCTCGCCGTCGCCGGGATCCTGCTGCTCATCCACCGCCACCGCACGCACGCCCCGGTGTTCCGGGCGACGACCGTGAACGACAAGCTCATGTACGTCGTCCTGATCGCCGCCATCTGGATGGGCATGGCCGCCAAGCTCACCCATGTGTCCGGCGACGGCTACAACTACCGTGCGTCCATTGCCCCTTGGGCCCGCAGTCTGTTCACGCTCCAGCCGAGGACCGACCTGATGGAGGGCGTGCCGGTGCTGTACCGGGCCCACGCGACGATCGGCATGGCGCTGATCGCCCTGGTGCCGTACACCCGCCTGGTCCACATGTTCAGCGCACCGGTGCAGTACCTGCTCCGCCCGTATGCGGTGTACCGCAGCCGCGACCCCAGGCAACCGGGGCCGCGGCCGGAGCGGCGGGACCGGGAGCGGACCGGCGTGTGACGGCTATGCCGCGCCGCCCTTCGTGTCGCGGTCCTCGTCGACGATCTCGGCGTCGACCACGCCCTCCTCGTCCTGCGGCGAGGTGTGCTGTTCGGTGCCGCTGCCGGAGGCGCCCGGGTCGGCCTGGGCGTACATGGCCTGGCCCATCTTCTGGCTGACGGTGCCGAGTTTCTCGACGCCGGTGCGCAGCTCGTTGGTGTCCGCGTTGCGTTCCAGCAGGTCCTTGAGTTCCGTCGCCGCCGTCTCCACCTCCGACCTGGTGTCGGCGGGGATCCGCTCCTCGTTCTCCCGGATGAACTTCTCGGTCTGGTAGACGAGTTGTTCGGCCTGGTTGCGGGTCTCGGCGGCCTCGCGGCGCTTGCGGTCCTCCTCGGCGTACTGCTCGGCCTCCCGCATCATCCGGTCGATGTCGTCCTTGGGGAGCGCCGAGCCGCCGGTCACCGTCATCTTCTGTTCGCGGCCGGTGGCGAGGTCCTTGGCCGACACATGCATGATGCCGTTGGCGTCGATGTCGAAGGCGACCTCGATCTGCGGGACCCCGCGCGGGGCCGGGGGCAGACCCGTGAGGTCGAAGACACCCAGCTTCTTGTTGTACGCGGCGATCTCGCGCTCGCCCTGGTACACCTGGATGCCCACCGAGGGCTGGTTGTCGGTGGCCGTGGTGAAGATCTCCGATCGCCGGGTCGGGATGGTCGTGTTGCGTTCGATCAGCTTCGTCATGATGCCGCCCTTGGTCTCGATGCCGAGGGACAGCGGGGTGACGTCGAGGAGCAGCACGTCCTTGACGTCGCCGCGGATGACGCCGGCCTGGAGGGCCGCGCCCACGGCCACGACCTCGTCGGGGTTGACACCCTTGTGCGGGTCCTTGCCGGTGAGCTCCTTGACCAGGTCGGTGACCGCGGGCATCCGGGTCGAGCCGCCGACGAGGATGACGTGGTCGACCGCGGACAGCTTGATGCCGGCGTCCTTGACCGCCTGGTGGAAGGGGTTCTTGCAGCGGTCGAGGAGATCGGCGGTGAGCTCCTGGAACTGGGCACGGGTCATCTTCTCGTCGAGGTGCAGCGGCCCCTCGGCGGAGGCGGTGATGTAGGGGAGGTTGATCGTCGTCTCGGACGAGCTGGACAGCTCGATCTTGGCCTTCTCTGCGCCCTCGCGCAGCCGCTGCACGGCCATCTTGTCGCCCGCGAGGTCGACACCGTACTGCCCCTTGAACTTCTTGACGAGGTGCTCGACGATCCGCTGGTCCCAGTCGTCGCCGCCCAGGTGTGTGTCGCCGTTGGTCGCCTTGACCTCGATGACGCCGTCGCCGATCTCCAGCAGCGACACGTCGAAGGTGCCGCCGCCGAGGTCGAAGACCAGCACGGTCTGCTCCTCGCCGCGGTCGAGGCCGTAGGCGAGGGCGGCGGCCGTCGGCTCGTTGATGATCCGCAGGACCTTCAGGCCCGCGATCTCCCCGGCCTCCTTGGTCGCCTGCCGCTGGGAGTCGTCGAAGTACGCCGGTACGGTGATCACCGCGTCCGTGACGTCCTCGCCGAGGTAGGACTCCGCGTCCCGCTTCAGCTTCTGCAGCACCCGCGCGGACAGCTCCTGCGCCCGGTAGCGGGTGCCGTCCACGGAACCCTGTTCGGGGAAGCGCCAGCTCGCGTCGCCCATGTGCCGCTTCACGGAGCGGGCGGTCCGCTCCACGTTGGTCACGGCCTGCCTTTTCGCTACCTCCCCGACGAGCACCTCGCCGTTCTTGGCGAAGGCCACGACCGACGGTGTGGTCCTGGCCCCCTCCGCATTCGCGACGACGGTGGGTTCGCCGCCCTCCAGGACGGCCACCACCGAGTTCGTGGTCCCCAGATCGATCCCGACCGCACGTGCCATCTCCGTCCCCTTCCGCCAGGGCACTCCTCACACACCAGCACAAAACTTGAGTGCGCTGTTGTCAATGCCGCGTACTCCGGGTACCCGGAAACGACGGTGCCGCGCCCCCTGTCCCGGGGGGGGGGGGCCCCCCGGGCTGCACGGAGCCGGGGGGGGGTCGGGGGCGATCGGCCCCCACGGGTTGGTGGGTGGGGGGGTTTGCAGGGGGGACCGGGCGGTGGTGTTTGG
>NZ_JBFBBE010000022.1:0-73199 GCF_040682555.1 Streptomyces sp. NPDC051172 | reverse complement strand
CCCGGGGGCGCGGCACCGAAGGACGTCCAGGACGCAGGCGGGTGTCAGGCGAGCTTCGCCGACAGGGTGATCGTCGTGCCGGTGAGAGCCTGGCTGACCGGGCAGTTCTTCTTGGCGTCCTCGGCAGCGGCGACGAAGGCGTCGTTGTCGATGCCGGGGACCGTGCCCTCGACGGTCAGATGGATTCCCGTGATGCCCTCACCCGGCTGGAAATTCACGTCGGCCGAGGTGACCAGCTTGGTGGGCGGGGTGCCGGCACCGGCCAGGGCGTGCGAGAGCGCCATGGAGAAGCAGCTGGAGTGCGCGGCGGCGATCAGCTCCTCGGGGCTGGTCTTCCCGTTCGCGTCCTGGGAGCGCGAGGCCCAGGTGACCGGCTGCTCGGCGATGGCACCGGAGGAGTCGAAGGAGACGACACCGTTGCCCTCGAGCAGGTTGCCTTCCCAGACGGTGTGTGCGGAGCGCGTGGTTGCCACGATGAATCCCTTCGAATTCTGGCTGTTCCTGTAGGACACCATCCGATCACATTCCGGCTCACTGCACCCGGAACACCGGGCCACGCGCGGAGAACGGCAGCCGCGCCCCCTGGGGGATCAGATACGCGTGGTCGCGCCGCACCCTCAGCACGTCGCACCAGCCGTCCGTGATGACGAGGACGGGGGCGCCCGGCGGGAAGTCGTCCGCGCGGTGCAGGAGGTCGATCCCGGGCTGCAGGACCGTACCGCCGCGGCCGTGGACCCGTACCCGCCCGGCGATCTCCGTGACCGGCACATAGCCGGCGTCGTGCGGGGCCGCGTCGCAGAAGACGACGCGGGCGGCCGGCACCTCGCGGGCCTCGGCGTAGGAGGCGATGGCGCCGAGGGCCTTGCCGAGCAGGGTGCGGTCCATGGAGCCGGAGGTGTCGAGGACGACGCCGAAGGTGCAGCGGGCGATCTCCTCGGGCGGGAAGCAGCGGCCCGCGCGGGGGATGTCGGGCGTGGAGGACTGACGGCGGGAGGGGCGGGCGTACGACCGCACGGGCTGTGGGCTGGGTACGAACTCGTCGAACCAGCGGGCGAGTTGGGCGTCCCGGGGCAGGGGCGGGTGGCTGAGAGCGCGGATCTCCTCGACCAGGCCGCCGGGGAGGAGGCCGCGCTCCTGCTGCTGGTGCAGGTCCAGGCCCTGGCTCAGGCCGCGGCGGTAGAACTCGTCGAGGTCGACGTGGTCGCGCGGGCTGCCGAGCGGACCGCCGAGGATGTCGCCGGCGCCCTTGCCGCGCAGCGTGGCAAGGCGTCGCATCCGGCGCAGGTCTCCGGCGATGCGGTCGTAGACCTCCTCGGCGGACAGGTCTTTCAGCTCCGGGTCGTACAGGAGCCCTTCGGGCATCGTGCCGACCTGCATCTCGCAGAGCCAGCCGTTGATGACGTAGTCGCAGGCGATGTTGAACAGATACGGATCGCGGGTGCCGCAGCGGTCGCCGTGGCGCAGGGCGGCGTGCAGCATCTCGTGGGCGAGGATGAACCGCCACTCCTCGTCGTCGAACCGGCGCAGCGGGTTGATGTAGATCTCGTCACGGGCGATCGCCTCCGGCGGGCAGAACACGGACCGCCCCTCACGGATCTGCGGGACGCCGATCAGGTCCTCCGGGGCGAGCTGGGTGCCGAGCAGGCTCACGCTCCCCCACTGCCTTAAAGGCGTGGGGGGACCCCCACCAGGCCCAGCGACTCGGCGAAGTCCCGTACCAGGGAGGACTTTCCGATGCCGGGAGCGCCCCAGATGAAGACCGGCCGGACGGTAGCGAGGCCGAGAAGGAGTTCGGGGATACGGGCGGGCGTGACGGTGGCGGCAGCCTGCAAGGCAGCGGCTCCTGTGGAGGGTTCAAGGAAGGTTCGACTCGAACAGTGTGAGCGGACGCCTCCTCGGGCGCAGCCGATTTTCAGGCGGCCCGCCGGTCCTGCTCCTCCTTCTCCTCCTTGGTCACCGGCACCTGAGGACCGTCCGCCTCCCGCAGCCAGCGGCGCAGTACCCGGTGGACGTGCTCGGCGCCGGTCAGCTCCTCGCCGGCCTCGACCGGCGGCGAGAGGACCACCGGGGAGAGCAGGAACGGTCTGCCCTGCGCGCCGCCGAGCCCCCCGTGCGAGCCGATCTGTTCCTCGAAGGCGAGGACCTCTCCGTCGGCCGGGTCGTGGAAGGAGTTGACCATGATGTCGGCGGTGTGCGGAAAGGAGTGAGTGCGGCGCACGGCGTCGGCGGCGCCGGGCCCGAACGCCTCCAAGGGGCCCGGTCTGTCCTCGAGTTGGTCGAGGGGTGTCTCGGCGCCGTACGCGCCCAGCACCACCCCGCCGTGTTCCTCGCTGCGGACGAGCAGGAAGCCGACGCCGGGATGGTTGGCGAGGGTGGTCAGCAGCGCGGGGTGGCGGGCGTCGATCTCCTCCTTGCTCATCCGGTGCGGCACGTCCGGGAAGGAGACCAGGCCGAGGTTGCCGGAGGCCAGCACGAGCGGCTCCGAGCGGCGACGGGAGGGGCGGTGCTGCTCGCCGCCCTCCTCGACGGGTCTGCGCAACGCGGCCCGCACGGCCGCTCGGGCCTCCGCCCCGCTGTGCGTGCGCCTCGCCCTGCGCGGCACGGGCAGCCCGCAGCCGGCCCGCACCAGATCACCGAGTCCCAGGCCGTAGCGGGAACGGAAGGTCTCACCGGGGCTCTGACCGTGGTCGGACAGGACGACGATGCGGTACGGCCGCGGGGCGTGCTCGGCGACGTTCGCGATCAGCGCGAGGGCGCGGTCGAGGCGTTCGAGCACCTTCTCCGCGTCGCGGCTCGTCGGCCCGGAGTGGTGCGCCACTTCGTCGTACGCCACCAGGTCGGCGTAGACGGCGGTGCGTCCGGCGAGCATGTCGCCCATCACCGCGGCGACGACGACGTCCCGTTCGACGACGGTCGCGAAGGCGCGCACGAAGGGGTAGAGGCCGCCGCGTGCGACGCGCGGGCGCTGCTTCCTGACCCGGGCCCGGGTGGACTCGCCCATCTCACGGCCGACTTCGGCGACGAAGGACAGGGCGGTGCGCACGGCGTTGGCCGGGTCGGAGAAGTACGCGAAGTAGCCGGCCCGGGACCGGTTCTCCCGGCCGCGGCGACGGGTGGCGATGGACAGCACCAGGGCCTGCTCGTCGGCGCCGCCGCTGAAGAGGTTGCCGCGGCTCGCGCCGTCGGCGGTGAGGAGGCCGCCGTCGCCGGTGTGCTCGACGGCCCGGCGCTGGAGTTCGGCAGCGCTGGTCGGCCGGTTGCAGACCATCACCTCGCGGGTGTCCTTCTCGTACCAGCGGAACGCCGGGACGTCGTGGTTGCTGCCGTGCAGGATGCCGAGCTGGCTGGCGCCGGTCTGGCTGGACCAGTCGGTGCGCCAGGGGGTGAGCCGGTGGGTGCTCCCCAGCCACCGGGCGACGGTGGGCATCACACCCTTGCCGACGGCGGCCAGGAGCACGTCGTGGCCGATGCCGTCGAGTTGCAGGAAGACCGTGCCCGGGGCGGACGGGCCGGGTGGCAGACGTCTGCGGCGGCGGTCGGCGAGGCGGTAGAGGCGCCGCCGGTACGCGTCGTCGTCGCGCACGGCCAGGGCGGCGCCGGTCGCGGAGGCCACGGCGGACATCACGGCGGCGACCACCACGGCCGTCTCCGGAGCCGCCTCGGCGCTGCTGGCCGGGTTGAGCCGCAGGGCGACCAGCAGCAGCGACCCGTTCAGGACGAAGACCAGCAGGCCCAGCACCAGCGCCGGCACGAGCAGCAACAGCCGCACGAGCAGCGGCCAGACCAGGGCGGACAGCACACCGAAGGCGCCGGCGCCGAACGCGGCGGTGACGGCGATGTGGGTGGCGCTCTCGCCGTCGGCGGACTGCAGGCGGAAGTCCGGCAGGATCCCCGCGAGCACGAGCATGGTGACCGTGGAGACCGCCCACACCGCGATGCTCCGCCCCATCTGACTGGCGGCCCGCCACCAACGCCCGCCACGCACGCCCAGCCCACCTCACGTCCCGGCCCGTCGTCGGTGCGGGCCTGCACTTCAGACTGTCACACGGGTCGGACAATGCGGTCCGTCACCGGGAGCGGGGCTCAGCGCCCGTCGTACCCGGCCGTCGGCATCGACAGCCGCCGGTGCACCCGGGCCTTCATCTGGGCGTCGTAGCAGGGCTCCTCGAAGCCGACCGTCTCCACCCGCACCCCGCGCCGGGCGCACTCCGCGGTGAACTCCTCGACGGACGACAGCGCGCGCTCCAGGACCCGGCGGCTGGGCGCCACGAACAGGTCGATCCCCGGCCGGACGCCGTCCCACAGCACACAGTGGTCGGCGCGCAGTCCCCGCACCAGCAGCTCCCGGCTGA
Organism: Streptomyces sp. NPDC051172; assembly: GCF_040682555.1. Taxonomy (NCBI): domain Bacteria; kingdom Bacillati; phylum Actinomycetota; class Actinomycetes; order Kitasatosporales; family Streptomycetaceae; genus Streptomyces; species Streptomyces sp. NPDC051172. The sequence continues at coordinate 68,847 of NZ_JBFBBE010000022.1, read as the reverse complement.
CGATGTAGCCCCGCTCGGCGGCCCAGCGGGCGCACATCGCGTGCTGGCTGCGCGAGTCCACCAGGAAGGGATCGTCGTCCAGCTCCTGCAGCGGCGTCAGACTCGCGATCGCCGTGACCCGCACCGGTCCCATGGCGTCCCCCTCACCTCCGGGTTTCGGCGCCGACCCTACTCCTGCCCGTAGGCTTCGGGGAGTCGCGCGAAGGAGGCAAAGAGGTGCCGGTGGAGATCACCTGGTGGGGTCACGCGACCTGTACGGTCGCGGACTCGGGCGTACGGCTGCTCACCGATCCTCTCTTCGCGCGCCGTCTCGCCCATCTCCGCCGCCGTCGCGGGGCGCTGCCACCTCCCGGCGCCTGGCGCGCGGACGTGGCGCTGGTGTCGCATCTGCACGCCGACCACCTGCACGTTCCGTCGCTGGAGCGGCTCGCGGAGGGCACGCGCCTGCTGGTGCCCCGGGGCGCACCCCGGGCCGTGCCGGGACTGCGCCGGCTCACCCGGCTCACGGTGAGCGAGGTGGCGCCCGGGGACCGGGTGACGGTCGGTGACGTGGTGATACGGGCCGTGTCCGCACGGCACGACGGGCGGCGGCTGCCGCTCGGACCGCATCGCTCGCCCGCTCTCGGCTATGTGATCGAGGGCGAGGCGCGGACGTACTTCGCCGGGGACACGGGGCTGTTCGACGCGATGGAGCAGGAGGTCGGGCCGGTCGACGTGGCGCTGCTGCCGGTGGGCGGCTGGGGACCCTACCTCGGCACCGGGCATCTCGATGCGGGGCGGGCGGCCCAGGCGCTGGCCCGGCTGGCGCCGCGCTGTGCGGTGCCGGTGCACTACGGCACGTACTGGCCGATCGGGATGGACGCCGTGCGCCCCCATGAATTCCACGCGCCCGGTGACGAGTTCGTGCGCCTCGCGGCCGAGCACGCGCCGGATGTCGAGGTGCACCGGCTCGGGCACGGGGAGAGCGTGCGCCTAGAGGTCGCGCGGTGACATGGCTTGCCGCCACGGCGGCGATCGTGCCTCCGGAGTCGACCCAGCGGGCGATCGGCTATCCGTCGCTGTTTCTGCTGGTGCTGTTCGGGGCGCTGGTGCCGGTGATTCCGACGGGGGCGCTGGTGAGTTCGGCGGCCGTGGTGGCCTTTCATCAGACGGCACCGTTCGCGTTGGCGTTGGTGTTCGTGACGGCGTCGCTGGCGGCGTTTCTCGGGGACGCGGCGCTGTACTGGCTGGGGCGGCGCGGGATGGGGTCGAAGAACGGGTCGCGGTGGCTGGAGGCGATCCGGGCGCGGGCGCCGGAGGAGCGGCTTGCGCAGGCGCAGGGGAAGTTGGCGGAGCATGGGGTTACGGTCCTGGTGTTGTCCCGGCTGGTGCCGGCGGGGCGTATTCCTGTGATGTTGGCTTGCCTTGTGGCCGAGTGGCCGTTGCGGCGGTTCGCCCGGGGCAACTTGCCGGCGTGCCTGGCTTGGGCTGCGACGTATCAGGTGATCGGGATTCTGGGTGGTTCCCTGTTCCCGGAGCCTTGGGAAGGTGTGGTGGCCGCGGTTGCGTTGACCGCGGTCATCAGTGTGGTGCCGAGTTTGTGGCGGCGGGTTCGATCTGCCGGGTGACGGTGTGTTGCGGGGCGCGGGTGCGTTGTGGTTTCTCGCGCTCACGCGGCGGAGCCGCACATCGATACAGCCCCGCGCCCCTGAAAAACAGGGCGGCTACAGGACCCGGGAGGCTCCCACTGGGAGGTCCCAGAGGTCATCGCGGGCCAAGCCTGCCTTCTCCCAGGCCTTACGCACCCGCGTGAGCGGCTCAAGTACCGGTTCCGCCGACAGTACGAACGTGCCCCAGTGCATCGGGGCCATCCTTTGTGCGCCCAGGTCCTGGGCTGCGCGTACCGCCTCCTCCGGGTCGCAGTGGACGTCGCTGAGCCACCAGCGGGGGTCGTAGGCGCCGATGGGGAGGAGGGCGAGGTCGATGCCCGGGTAGCGCTCGCCGATCCGGGAGAACCAGTGGCCGTATCCCGTGTCTCCCGCGAAATGGACGCGTTGGCCGTCGGGGGCCGTGAGGACCCAGCCGCCCCACAGGGAGTGGCAGGCGTCGGTGAGGGTGCGCTTGGACCAGTGGTGGGCGGGGACGAAGTCGAAGCGGACGCCGCGGAGTTCGGCCGCCTCCCACCAGTCCAGTTCGGTGACGTGGGTGAAGCGGCGGCGGTGGAACCAGCGGGCGAGGCCTGCCGGGACGAACACCGGGGTGGTGCGCGGGAGTCGGCGCAGGGTCGGGGCGTCCAGGTGGTCGTAGTGGTTGTGGCTGATGACGACCGCGTCGACGGGCGGCAGGGACTCCCAGGGGATTCCGACCGGGGTGATGCGGGCGGGTGTGCCGAGGATGCGGCGGGACCAGACGGGGTCGGTGAGGACGGTCAGGCCGCCGATCCGGATGACCCAACTGGCGTGTCCCGCCCAGGAGACGGCGACGGTGCGGGCGTCGACGCGGGGCAGTGGAGCGGGTTCGAAGGGGAGCCGGGGGATGTCGGCCAGGCCCTCGCGCCCGGGGCGGATGGAGCCCTCGCGGGCGAAGCGGGCCAAGGCTTTCAGGCCGGGCAGCGGGGCGGTCAGGCGGTCGTGGAAGGTGCGCGGCCACACCCGGCGCTCGCCCAGCGGGCGGGGTTCGGCGAGCGGGCCGGGTTCGGCGAACGGGCGGGGTTCGGCGAGCGGCGGCAGGGTGGGCGCCGGCCCTGGCCCGGACGCCGTCCCGTCGGCTTCCCGGGTGGTCGTACTCGTGCTCGTGGTGGTGGTCGACTCGGACTGCTGCGTCATCGAGGAGGCTCCCATCGCTGAGCGTCGTCGCGGAGATCGTCGAAGACCGACTTCACATGGCTCAACGCGCGTTGCACGTGTGGCAGTTCCAACGGCGCGGGTGAGGTGAGACATTCCGCGCGTTCCTCGTCCGTGCGGCCCAGCAGCGGGCCGGTGGACAGGCGGACGCGCAGGGCGCCGAGTTCGTCGCCGAAGCGGTGGCCGCCCGGTGCGGGCATGCCGAGCCGGGCGGCGAGGAAGTCCTCCAGTTCCTGCGCGTCGCCGACGCCGTGCTCGGAGAGCGCGGAGCGCAGCGGGCCGAGGTCTGCGTAGAGGTGGCGGCCGGCCTGCGGGGGACGGGACAGGGTGCCCGCCGCGACGACCGCCGCGTGCACCGCGGCGGCCACGCGCGCGTGCAGGCGCACGGCGGCGGCCACGCGCGCGGTGACCGGCTCCGGCTCCCCGAGCGCGTATGCGGCCGGGGCGGCGAGGGGGCCGGCGATGCGGGCGCCGAGCGCGGTGAGCACGTCGAGCACGCGCGCGTGGAGGTCAGCGCCCGCGTCGCCCGCCGGGAAACGCGCCACCGCGGCCGGCCAACCGGGCGGCAGCAGCGCGCCCGCCAGGTCGGTGACGACGGTGACCTGGCCGGGCAGCATCTCGGCGGGGCTGAGCAGCACGGTGGCGTGCGGTGCGTGCAGGGTGTCGCGCCAGGTCTCGTCGCTGACCAGGTGCAGTCCCTCCCCGGCGGCGGCCTCCACGCACTCGTGCAGGACCTCGGGCGGGGCGACCGTGGCGGTGGGGTCGTCGGCGACCGACAGCACGAGCAGCCGCGGGTCGCCGCCCTCGGTGCGCACCCTGCGCACGGTCTCCAGGAGGGCGTACGGATCCGGGACGCCACCGCACTCGGCCGGCGTCGCCACATGGAAGACGGGTCTGCTCAACAGGCGTGCGTACGGCGCCCACCAGGCCGCACAGGGCCTCGGCACCAGGACGTCGCCGCCGAGCGCGGCGGTCAGTGCGAGCAGCAGGGCGGGGGCGCCGGGCCCGGCGGCCACGCGGTCGGGTGCGGCGGACAGGCCGCGGCGCTCCCAGTAGCCGCACGCGGCCTCGATGAGTTCCGGTCCGCCGCCGATCGGCTCCCCTGCGGCCCGGGCGGCGGCCGCGGCGAGCACGGCGGTGAGTTCGGGCGGCACGGGCAGCCCGTCCTCGGGCAGCGGCGGCCCGTAGCGGACGGGGCCGTGGCCTTGCGGGTCCGTCCGCCGCATGCGTACCTCCACGCAGTCCCTGTGCCGTGTCCGTCGCCGTGCTCCGAGTACCCAGAGTGCCGCTGCCACATCGGAGTGCGCACGGATTTCGCCGTCGCCCGGCGGGTCAGCGGTCCCAGACGGAGTCCTTCGGCCACAACCGGTAGGTGGCGGCGCCCAGTGCGCAGGCGATCAGGAGGCCGCCGGCGACGAGTGCGGGCACGGAGTCGGAGAAGGTGCCACCCGCACCCGCTTCCACCCCGTGCTGCATGCCGTTCTGCATGTCGTGCTCCCGCCCGTTCTGCATGCCCGCGCCGCCGCAGGAGTGGGAGTCCGGCTGGGTGCAGGGCCGGCCTTGGTCATGGCCGCCGCCGTTCCCGACATCGCCGCCGCCGACAGCACCTCCGCCGAGATCCGCGCCCTCACCGCCGCCGTTGTCTCCGCGTCCGCCGCCACCGCCGCCGTCGTCGCCATGCCCGCCGCTGCTGTTGTCGCCGGCCGGGCCACCGTCACTCCCGCTCTCACCGGGCCCGGCACCGTCGCGGCCGTCGCCGCGGTTCACGCGGGAGGCGGCACTCCACGTCCTGCCCTTGGCGCCGGGCGCCGTCGCGCAGGTGCCGTCGACGGTCGCGGGGTTCCCGCTCCTGGCGTGGGTCTGTGAGATGGCGTCGAGGGTGGCGGGCGGCGGTCCGCCGGTGGCTTCGCAGGCGACCGAGACGGTGACGCTACCGCTCGGGGAGACGCTGCTCGGGCCGGCCTCTGCGGCCGAGTCCGCGTAGGCGGCCGAGGCGAAGCCGAGGGTGGCACCGGCCAGGGCTGCGACGGACAGGACACGGGCGGTGCGAGGCATGGGGAGGGCTCCTTCGACGGGTGACTTCTCAGGAGCACGGAGTCGTGCCCCGTAGCCCATCACAGCCCGCCCGGCGGCCAGGCGCGCGCGGCCGAGCCCCATTCGCGCTACACGGACGGCCGAGCGGGTGACACGGCCCGCGCTTCACCAGGGGTCAGCACCCCGGTGCACAGGACCTCAGTTCAGCAGCGCCGCCAGGTTCCTCTCCAGCCCCCGCCCCCGCCGTTCGACCACCGCCGCCGCCACGTCGGACAGCTTGCGGTTGCTGCCCTGCGAGAGGCGGCGCAGCACCCCGAACGCGGCGTCGGCGTCGGCGTCCAGCACGTGCATGACGATGCCGCAGGCCTGGTCGACGAGGGGGCGGGAGCGCAGGGCGGTGCCGAGCTGGTCGAGTTCGGTGAGCGCGGCGCGGTAGGAACGGTCGCGGACCAGGCAGGTCGTGGCGAGGTCGCCGAGGGCCCGGGCGGGCCCGTGCGGGGCGTCCGCCAGGGCGCCGGGCCGGAAACTGTAGAGGCTGAGCGTCACCGCCAGGCCGGAGCGCCGGAAGGGCAGTGTCACGCTGGAGCGCACCCCGGAGTCGAGCGCGAGGGCGCGGTAGTCGGGCCAGCGGTCCTCGCGCAGCAGGTCGGAGCAGCGGGCGGGCTCCCCGCGTTCCAGGGCGGCCGGGATGGGCCCGTCCCCGGAGCGCAGCTGTACGGCGACGAGCGGGGCGAGGTCGGGATGGGTGACGGCCGCGGGACGCTCGCTGCCGTCCTCGGTCACCATTCCGCTCGCTCCACAGCACTCCACGGTGCAGCGCGCGGCCTCCTCGACCAGTTCCGACAACCGCCGCCCGGGGAGGGCGGGTTCGGTCGCCTCCGCATCCCAACGACGGGTGTGAGACCCGGTGTCCGGCATGGTGCACTCCTCCTCTCCATCGCCCGCCTTCCCCTTCGCCCGTTCCGAAAACGGTGGTCTTGAACGGGAGTCGCGCTACGTTCGTCGCATGACGCAGACGGACGAGTTCGGGGAAGACCTTGCGGATTTCGTACGCCGCGTCGCTGAGCTGAAGACGGCGCGGTCCGTGTCGGGCGGGGATCTGCCCACGGTGCTGGACGCGGCGATCTTCGAACTCGACCATGTGGTCGGCCAGTTGTGGCCCCGGTACAAGCGGCTTTCGGAAGCGGGTCCGGCCCGTAGCCGTGCCTCGGCGGACCGTCAGGAGCAGCAGCTGCTGCGCACCGTGTTCCAACGCCTCCCGCTCCCGGTCGCGCTGGTCGACAAGGAGACAGTCGTGCGGCGGCTGAACGGCGCGGCGGCCGACTTCACCGGTGTGCGCGCCGGTTACGCCACGGGGCGCCCGCTGACCGGTTTCCTCGCCCACGCCGACCGGGCCGCGTTCCGTTCGCAGGCCGCCGCGGTGGCCCGCGGCGAAGGTGACCGCAGTCTCACCGTCCGCCTCCAGCAGCAGCCGTCCGTCCCGGTGCACGCCACGCTGGCGGCGGTACGCCCGAGCGGTGAGCCCCGCACGACGGTCCTGGTGGTCCTCCAGCCCGGCGGACCCAGCAGCCCTGCCGCGCCGGCGGACCCGCCCGTGCGGCAGCTGCCGGACCTCGCCGAGACCACCCGGCACGCGGCCGTGATGGACCTCCTGGACGCGATGACCACGACCCTGCTGACCACGGACCGGCAGGGCGCCCTGGAGGCGGCAGCGCGGGTCCTGCACGGCAGCTTCGCCGACTGGGTGATCGCCGACGCGGGGACTGACGGCCTGTCGCGCACTGCCGTGCTGGCCCCGCCGGACGGGGACACGGCCGCGTTCGAGGGGCAGGATCCGGCCGACTGCCCCCTGGCCGTCGAGACGGCCAGGAGCGGGTCCCCGGCCCTGCAGATCCGTCCGCCGGACCCGGATGCCTTCGGCAGGACCGCGACGGGCGCCCCCGTCCTCGTAGCGGCGAACGTCACTTCACTGCTGTGTGTGCCGCTGAAGGACAAGGACGCCGTGCGGGGCGTGCTCACGTTGTTCCGGTGCGGGCCCCGGCTGGCGTTCTCGATGGCGGAGGCACAGGCGATGGACCTGATGTCGCGCCATCTGGCACTGGCTATGCGGCCTCGTGCATGATCTGGTCCCGCATCCGCGTGCAGCAGCGGCTGATCAGCCGTGACACATGCATCTGGGAGATGCCGAGCTGCTCGGCGATCCGGCTCTGCGTCATGTCGCCGAAGAACCTCATGTACAGGATGGTCCGCTCCCGTTCGGGCAGCGCGGCCAGCCGGGGCTTGACGGACTCGCGGTCCACGACCGTGTCCAGCGCGGGGTCGGGCGAGCCGAGGGCGTCGCTCAGCGAGTAGCCGTCCTCGCTGCCGGGCAGTTCGGCGTCGAGCGAGAGCGCGGTGAAGCTCTCCAGCGCCTCCAGTCCGCCCAGGACGTCCTCCTCGCTCATGTTGGCGTGCTCGGCGATCTCCGCGACGGTGGGCCTGCGGCCCGAGATGGTCTGGGAGAGGTCCTGGCTGGCGAACCGGACGCGGTTGCGCAGGTCCTGGACCCGGCGCGGTACGTGCAGGGTCCACATGTGGTCACGGAAGTGCCGTTTGATCTCGCCGGTGATGGTGGGCACGGCGTAGCTCTCGAAGGCGTTGCCGAGTTCGGGGTCGTACCGGTCGACGGCCTTGACCAGGCCGAGGGCGGCGACCTGCCGCAGGTCCTCGTAGCTCTCGCCGCGGCTGCGGAACCGTCCCGCGAGGCGTTCGGCCATCGGCAGCCAGGCCTCGACGATCTGCTCGCGCAGCGTGTCGCGCTGCTGGCCCGGGGGCAGCTTGGCGAGTTTGCGGAAGGCGTCGGCGGTGTCGGGGGCGTCGTCGTGCGGGTGGTGCTTCGCGCTCACTTTGGTGGGCATGGTGCGTCGCAACTCCCTTGAAGGTGCTCTGGGTGGACGGTCACCGTGGGAGTGCGGTCGCACGTTCGAGACAGGGCGCGACCTGGGCGGCTCAGGGGCCGTTCCCACGGACGTGCCTCCTGTCCGAAGCACTGGAACTGCGCCTGCCCCGGGCCCCGGGCCGCAAACACCCCCGGATGTTTTCCGGAAGCCCACCGGGTGACTCGGCCCGCAGACGACAGCTGTCCGATCACGTCAAGGCCCGGGAGGTCGACACATGAGCACCAAGGTCTCCGACCACGTCCTGCAACGACTGCGCGAGTGGGGCGTGGACCATGTCTTCGGCTATCCGGGCGACGGCATCAACGGCCTGCTGGCCGCCTGGGGCCGGGCCGAGAACAAGCCTCGTTTCGTGCAGTCCCGGCACGAGGAGATGTCCGCGTTCGAGGCGGTCGGCTACGCCAAGTTCAGCGGCCGTCTCGGAGTGTGCGCGGCGACCTCGGGACCCGGCGCGATCCACCTGCTCAACGGTCTCTACGACGCCAAGCTCGACCATGTGCCGGTGCTTGCGATCGTCGGCCAGACGCACCGCACGGCGATGGGCGGCTCGTACCAGCAGGAAGTCGATCTGCACACCCTCTTCAAGGACGTCGCGTCGGACTTCGTGGAGACGGTGACGGTCCCCGAGCAGCTCCCGAACGTCATCGACCGCGCGATCCGCACCGCGTACGCACGCCGCGCACCCACAGCGATCATCATTCCCGGCGATGTCCAGGAGCTGGACTACTCCGCGCCCACGCACGAGTTCAAGATGGTGCCCTCCAGCCTGGGCCGCAGCTCCTGGACGGCGGTTCCGTCCGAGGAGTCCGTCCAGCGGGCGGCCGAGATCCTCAACTCCGGTGACAAGGTGGCGATCCTGGTCGGCCAGGGCGCAGCCGGGGCACGCGCCGAGGTCGAGCGGATCGCCGAGCTGCTGAAGGCCGGCGTGGCCAAGGCACTGCTCGGCAAGGATGTCCTCAGCGACGAACTCCCTTACGTCACCGGCTCGATCGGCCTGCTGGGCACCCGGCCGTCGTACGAGCTGATGCGGGACTGCGACACCCTGCTGACCATCGGTTCCTCCTTCCCGTACACGCAGTTCATGCCGGAGTTCGGCAAGGCGCGCGGGGTGCAGATCGACATCGATCCGCACATGGTCGGCATGCGTTATCCGTACGAGGTGAATCTCGTCGGCGACGCGAAGGCGACCCTTCAGGCCCTGATCCCGTTGCTGAGTGAGGACCGCGGCCGCGAGTGGTACGACCAGGTGTGCGCGAACGTGACGCGCTGGCGCGAGGTGATGGGGCGGCGGGCGGAGCTGTCGGCCGATCCGATCAACCCGGAGTACGTCGCCCATGCGCTGGACCCGCTGCTGCCTGCCGACGCGATCGTCAGCTCCGACTCGGGCTCGGCGGCCAACTGGTACGCACGCCACCTGACGATGAAGCCGGGGATGCGCTCCTCGCTGTCCGGCACGCTCGCGACGATGGGCTGCGGAGTGCCCTACGCGATCGGCGCGAAGTTCGCCCACCCGGACCGGCCCGCGATCGCGCTGGTCGGGGACGGTGCGATGCAGATGAACGGCATGGCGGAGTTGATCACAGCGGCCAAGTACCGCGACCTGTGGGAGGACCCGCGGCTGGTCGTGGCCGTGTTCAACAACCACGACCTCAACCAGGTGACCTGGGAGATGCGGGCCATGGAGGGCGCTCCGTCCTTCCTGCCCTCGCAGCAGATCCCGGACGTCCAGTACGCCGCGTTCGCCCGTTCACTGGGTCTGACCGGCATCCGGGTGGAGAAGCCGGAGGACGTCGAGGCGGGCTGGCGGGCCGGTCTGGAGGCGGACGGCCCCGCGGTGATCGAGTTCCTGACCGACCCGGCGGTCCCGCCGATCCCGCCGCACGCCACCTGGGAGCAGATGGAGGCCACGGCCGCCTCGATCCTGAAGGGCGACGCGGACCGCGGCTCCATGATCAAGCAGGGTCTGAAGGCGAAGGTGCAGGAGTTCCTGCCGGGGAAGCAGAAGCAGTAGCCCGTGCCGCTGTTGAACGGCGCTGAAGAGTTCAGTTGCGCACGAAACAGTTCAGTGGTCAGTTCAGTAGCGCGGTGAACTGTTCAGCGCCATAGCAATCCGCGTGGCCTCCCCCGTCCCCCTCGATCCGCCTCGGCGTCTCCCTGGACCACCTGTCCGCGGGAAGCTTCCGACGAAGCCACGATCGGTGTGGTCGCGCCTGTGACCTGCAGCGTTGTGGTGTCCGAGCCGTAACCGCGGTGCCCCCGGCGGCCACGCCCCACCGGCGATCTCCAAAGTGGATACGGTGTTGCTGTTATGGTGCTGGCCGAGGAGGTGGACGTTCAGTGGCAGCAGTTGGTCCTGTGCGAGCGACCACGGCATCGGGCCGGGGCCCGGGGCGTCCGCCCGTGCCGCTGGAGCGCATCGTCTCTACCGCACTGCAGATCGTGGACGATGAAGGGGCCGACGCTCTCTCGATGCGGGCGCTGGCCCAGCGCCTGGGCTCGGGCACGGCGACGCTGTACCGGCATTTCGACAACCGGGCAGCGCTGGTCGCCCATGTCGTGGACCGCATGTTCGGCGCCGTGGAACTCAAGGGCGACGAACTCCTCGCGATGGGCTGGCAGCAAGCCCTGCGGACGGTCGCGCACACCATGTTCGAGGCCCTGGCCCGGCACCGGAACGCTGCGCGCCTGATGGTCGAAGAGATTCCCCTGGGGCCGAACGCCATGGCGCTGCGGGAGCACTGCGTCGCGGTGCTGCTCGACAGCGGCTTCCCGCCCCGACTGGCCGCACACGCCTTTGCCACCCTCTCCCGCTACGTCCTCGGATTCGCCATACAGGTCAACGGTCATGGCGGCGGCGGGCAACTCGACGACGCGCAACTGTCCGCCGTCTTTCAAAGCGTCGATCCAGCCTTGTTCCCGGCAACGGTCACCGTCGCCGCGTCGATGCCCGTTCCGATCGAGGACGAGTTCTCCTTCGGACTCGAACTCCTTCTCAGCGGGCTTGCCCACCTGCGCGACGACGCCTGACCAGCCAGGACGATGCGAACGTGAGGCCGCCTGCCTACGGGCTCGTCTCGGTCGGCATGGAGCGTCGCCACCGCTGCTGGTGCTGAGCGCGTGATCTCGTGCGGTCGGCGGCTCGTCAGCGGAAGGCGAAGTGCTCGGCGTGGAGATGCTGCCGGGGGACGCCCTGGCGATGGAGGGCGCGAGTCAGGTTTTCGATCATGGAGGCGGGGCCGCAGAGGAAGACGTGCGTGTCGGGGGTGATCGGTCCGGCCTCGGCCTGGATTCTTTCGGCGGTCAGACGGCCGTGGCTGCGGCTGAACGTCGGGTGGAGCCGGAACTCGGGGCGGTGTGCTGCCGCAGCGGTGAGTTCCGGGAGGAACGGCGCGTCTTCGGCGGAGGGGGCGCAGTAGAAGAGGTCGGTGCGGGGCGGCGCTGCACCGGGGTGGGTTAGCCAGCCGAGGAAGGGCGCGATACCGATGCCCCCCGCGATCCAGATCTGCCGGGGTCCACCGAGGGTGTGGTCGAACATCCCGTAAGGACCCTTGAGGATTGCCGGGTGTCCTTCACTCAGGTCCGTGTAGAGGCGGCGTGTACCGCGGCCCAGGGCACGGATGGTGAGGCGCACCGAGCCGTCGGCCTGCGTTCCTGCGACGCTGAAGGGGTGTTCGTGCCAGCCACCGACCCGCAGGTAGACGAACTGGCCCCCTGTCGCGGGAAGCGTCGTCCCGCCGGTGGGCGTGAGGGTGAGGTCGAGGATGTCGGGTGTCGGCCGCTCGACACGGTGGACGGTGTAGTCCGCCCGGGGCTCCCTGTGCCGTAGCACCAGTTCGTCGTAGGCGTAGGCGGTCATGCCGATGGTGGCCATCGTGACGTAGATCGCCAGGAGGGGCGTGGATCCGTTGATGATGAGATCGAGGAACCAGCCGTGCAACAGCGCCGACAGGAGCAGCAGGCCGGTGAGGCGATGCAGGAACAGCCAGCGCTCGTAGGGCAGTCGGAGGATGCGGCCGACCTGGCCGAGTGAGATGAGGACGAGCAGCAGCAGGCCGATGGCGGAGACGGCACCGAGGAGATGGCCCATCCCTACCGATGCGGCCCGGTGGGCGTAGCCGTACTGGCTCCCGTCGAAGCCGGAGAAGAAGTGGAGGAGCAGGTGCGGGGTGAGCAGGAGTATGGACCATACGGCGTACAGCTTGTGCTGGCGGTACATGCGGTCCAGGCCGCCGAACCACTGCTCCAGCCACATCAGGCGGGTGGCCAGTACCAGGGTGCAGGACATCAGGTAGACCGACAGGACGCCGGCGAACTCGCCGACGAAATAGACAGCGCTGAGGCCCTCGGGCCTGAGCCGGTCCCAGGCCAGATAGAGCATGACCGCTCCGGTCGTGACCGACAGGGGCCCGACGTGGCGCTTCTTCAGGCGCGCGTCCAAGGGGGCGCGTGCGATCCGGATGGCGTAGATCGCTATCACGATCAGGACGGGCATCGTCTACCCCTCGGGGGTGGGCACTGTGGACGAAGGGGCGCTGGTGAAGGCAGGGCGGACCGTGCGGTCGCGGCTTGAGCGCCCTCGAGCCCAGGTGGCTGCGTTTCCTGCCACCTCTAATATTGGCTACAGCGTAGCCGTTTAGCTGGTTGTGGTCCAGTGGCGCAATCGGATGCCCGTTGGCCGGCCCTGGATCCGCCCTTCGGGCCGGAGCTGCCCATCCGTGGAGGCGTGGACTCGATCCGCAGCGCTTCAGGCGAACAAGGCCGCGAGGTACGAGGCGACCAGCACCGCACACACGGCGGCGGGCGCGAGCTTGGCAACCGGGTCGCCCTTGCGCAGGTGTACGACCGCGGCTCCGACGAGCAGGAGGAGGAGCCCGGCCCCCGCGAGGCCGCCGAGCGGCGGCACGGCGAGGCCGAGCGCCACGCCGGCGCCTCCTGCCAGTTGCAGCACGCCGATGCGGCGGTAGGCGGCGACGGAGAAGCCGGTCTCGGCGGCCAGCTCGCGCGCCTTCGGCAAGGCGAGTGCATTGAGCACTCCGAGCGCCCCGAAGATCAAGGCGATGGCGCAGGCGAGGGCGATGGTGAGGATCATGAGGTATCTCCAGCGTGCCGGCGTCGTGGCGGCGTGGGCGTCAAGGGTGACGGCCTGATGGCGGGCGGGTCGTCGCGAGACCGTTGTGGGATGTGACGGGCGCGGTCGAGTTGCCGACCGGGCGCATGGCTCGGCGCCCAGACGGACGATTTGGTCGATCGAGGCAGCGGCTCGGCCTAGCGTAATAACGGTAACAGTGTAACCGTTATGATGGTCGGCGAAGCGGACGGCATCGCGGTGCCAAGGAGGAGAGCCAGACATGAGCAGTCCCCAGATGCACGTAGTCGCCGCGTTCATGCGGTTGGCCCTCAAAGGCAAGGCGGCCCCGGACCCCGTGGCCGCGTCGAAGGAGCCACCTCGTCCGCCCGCCAAACTGGTACAGCGGCACGACGTGAGGTCGCGCCGCATCGACGGTTTCGAATGCCACACCGTCAGTCCGCGCGGGCGCCGGGCGGAGCGAACGGTCGTCTATCTGCACGGCGGCGCCTACATCCGACACCTCTCGCCCCGGCACTGGCAGTTGATCTCGCAGCTCGTGGACGCCGGTGTACGAGTCGAGGTGGCGCACTACGGGCTGGCGCCGAAGTACACCTACCGTGACGCCTATCCCTTCGTCACTGCCGTCTACCGCGACCTGCTCGGCGACCCGGACGCCGGCCAGGTCACGATCATGGGCGACTCCGCCGGCGCGGGCTTGGCTCTGGGCGTGGCGCAGAGCCTGGCCGGCTCGGGTCTGCCCCAGCCGGCCCGAGTAGTGCTGATCTCCCCCTGGCTGGATCTGACTCTGACCAACCCTGCGATTCCCGAGGTCGAAGCCCGAGATCCGTTCCTCACCACCAGCAGCCTGCTCGCGGCCGCACGTGGCTGGGCCGACGGGGACGACCCCGCCCAACCCCGGCTCAGTCCCGTCAATGGCCCGCTTGCCCCCCTGGCGCCCATCGACGTCTACATCGGCACGCGCGACTTGTGCTACCCGGACGTCCGGCGACTGGAAGAACGGGCTGCCGCGGAAGGGGCGGCCGTGAATGTCATCGTGTGCGACGGGGCGGTCCACGCCTACCCGCTCGTCCCCGCTCCCGAGGGGCGTGCCGCGGCCCGCGCCATCGTGCGGTCCGCGGCCTCCTGAGCGGGTTGAGAGGCGATCTTCAGAGGAGGGCGGTCAAGCTGGGCCTCTGCCTCTTTTGCCGTGTCGGGTCAGGTACGGGCGGCAAGCCTGGCTTCGTCATGGCGGTCCCTGGCCGGGCCGTCGAGAGGCTGGATGGTCATGGCGGCCGGCAGCCACGGGTGCCCGAGAAGCATCGAACGCAGGTTGTCGGCCATGGCCAGGAGGGCCGGACGCCATTCGAGGCCGTCGAGAGCGGGGAGAGGTGCCTGCCCCCAGACGGTGTCGGCGGCCGGCAGGAGCAGATCGTGTCGGCTTTTGACGTGCCAGTAGAGTGCCGCCGCGGTGATGCCGAGACCGCTGCCGAGTCTTCGCATGGTCAGACTCTCGATGCCGCCCTCGTCCAGAAGGGCGATGGCCACCTGGATGATCTGCTCCTGGTGCAGGGCGTCGCGGGGCATGCCCGCGGCAGTCGGCATGGGGCTGCTCACGGCACTTTCTTGCTGTGGGAACGAGGCCGCGGTGTGCGGCTCTGGGGGCGCGCGGTCCATGCGTCGGGGCCGTTGCGGTATGTCAGCCGGGAGAGCCCGCGGGCCTGATGCTGCGCAGCAGCCGCTCTCCGGACTCGCGCAGCTGGTCCTTGACCTCGTCAAGGCCGGATGCGAGCAGGACGTGATCGCGTTTGCGCCAGGTGCCGGCGACCATCACGGCTTCGATGTTGGCGATGTCGGCGTGCAGAGCCGTGGCGATGGGGTCGTGCGCGGGCCACAGGTTGAGCGCCCGGGCGTCGATGGCGACCAGGTCGGCCTGCATACCGGCCTCGATCCGGCCCACCTTGTCTGCCAGGCCCAGTGCCTTCGCTCCTTCGACCGTGGCCCAGGCAAGCGCCTGTTTGCTGGTGACAGACGGTGTGTTGGCGTACATGCCGGTCGTCTGCCGGTGGTGGGCATGGTCCAGGCTGCGCTGGTGGGCCAGGGCGATCCGGGCGGCGGTGAGGACCGATCCGGGTACGGCGGTGTCGATGTCGGTGCCCAGGGAGGGTGCCGCGTCCAGGCTCAGCAGGGATCCGGTGATGGGTGTGCCGTGTCCCTGGCCCAGTTCGTTCTCCGGGGTGGTGGTGAAGGTGACGCCCGCTTCGAGGAGCGTCTTCAGCCAGTCCTCGGGCAGGTCGATCCCGTGCACGATGTTGGTCAGGGGGCTGAACAGTCCGGCGTCGCGTACGGCTTCCCAGCCGGCTGAGGGTTCTCCGCCGCTCTGGTGCATCGAGACGACGAGGCCGCGTTCCGCGCCGGCCTGGAAGTCGGCCACCGCGGTCTCCGGCGAGGAATACTGCGGCCCTTGCAGAGCCATGCCCAGGGTGAGGAGGGCCTGGTCACGGACGGGGCCGTCGAGCAACCGGTCGATCTCGGCGAGCGGGTGGGGTGTGTCCGGCGCGCGGTAGGGCGTGCCGTGCAGGAAGACGGCGCGGATCCCGGCCTGGAGCAGTCCCTCGACGGCCGCGTCGGCGTGTTCGGGCGACAGGACGTTGTGACACCAGTCGCCGAGGGTGGTGGTACCGCAGTTGAGCTGGTTCAGGGCGCCGGCGAGATTGCTGATGTGCATGTCGGCCGGGGTGTAGTGCCCGACGCACTCGCCGTGCAGGTGGGTGAGGTACTGCATAAGCGTCCAGTCGGCGCCCGCGGAGCGCAGCGCGGTCTGCCAGGTGTGCAGATGGGCGTTGACCAGACCGGGGATGAGGATGCGGCCGGAGAAGTCGACGACCTCGGCGTCGGGCGCCTCGATGGCTTCGCCGACGGCTGCGATGTTCTCACCGTCGACGAGGATGTCGACCTGCTCGGCGTCCGGCCGGTCCGGCGCCATCGTGATGACCTGCGCCCCACGCAGCAGTATGCGGCTCATTCAGTGGCCCCCGAACCGGGGGTGGTGTGGCTCGGCTGGGACATGGTGCGGCTCCTTGCCCGGGGCGACATTGCCCGCGCGGCGGCTTGTGTGGTGGTGAGGAAATCCCGAGTGGCGATGTGCCCGATGTAGCCGTCGGGACGGATCAGCAGCAGAGTGTCGCCAGTCAGGCCGTAGGCGCTGCGCAGCGTGTTCTCGGGGTCGGAGAAGCCCTCGGGCGGCCCGACGGTGAGCCGCTTCAGCCGGGCGCCCGTCGTCGGCCAGTTGAGGAGTTCGAGGTCCCGGGCGGCGCGGGGGCCGTAGGCGATGGCGGTGAAGTGCGGTCCCTGGAAGAGGTTGAACAGGCGGGTCTCGGCGCCGTCGGCCCCGAGCAGTCGGGCGTCCGGGGCGCGGTCGCCCACGTGCAGCGTGCTGGTGTCGCTGCTGTCGCGGTCGGCGGGGGCGAGTGGGCCGCCGTAGTAGGTGAGGGCGAGCTGCTGCTCGTCCTTGCCGCGCTTCATGCTGGAGGGGTCGAGCTTGGCGATGCCGCCCCATTTATCCGTGGACAGGCCCAGGACCCCGGCGGCGATCGGCTGCCGCTCGGCCTCGTAGGTGGCGAGCAGGGCCGGGTCGGCTCCGGCGAGGACCTGTCCGAGCTTCCAGCCGAGGTTGTAGCCGTCCTGCATACCGGTGTTCAGGCCCTGGGCACCGGCCGGGGTGTGGACGTGCGCCGCGTCGCCGACGAGGAAGACCCGTCCGCGGCCGTAGTGCTCCGCAAGACGGATGTTCGGCCGGAACACCGACGTCCAGTGGATCTCGTGCAGCTGGATGTGCCGGTTGCGGGTGTGGGAGTGGATCCGGTCGATGATGGCGCCGATCTGCTGGGGCGGGTTCTCGTCGGGCGTGAGCCGGATCATCCACTGGAACATGTCGCTGTGGGGCAGCGGGCAGGCGGCGATGAGCTTGCCGCCGAGGCCGGGCCACATGTGCCACCGGTTGCGGGCCAGGCCACTTACGGAGGCATCCACGATCAGCACGCGGTCGGACTCGTCCGTCGTCCCCACGAAACCTATGTCGAGCTGCTTGCGCACCGCACTGGAGCCGCCGTCGGCCCCCACGGCATAGCGGGCGATGATCTCCTCGGCCCCGTCCGCGCCCACGACCTTGGCGACCACCGCGTCCTCGTCCTGCGTCAGCGCGGTCAGTTCCTTGCCGAACTCGACCTCGCGGCCGAGCTCACCGAGCCGGGCGTGCAGGGCGCGGTCCGTGCGGAACTGCGGGATCAGCCAGGTGTTCGGGTACGGGACGTCCGGGGTTGCCTCTTTGTGGGGGAACATCTTCCACGGCACACCGATGGGTCCTGCATGGATCCCGAGCTTGGGATAGATGTCGCCGCCGGCCAGCACGTCGTCGAGAGCGCCGAGGTCCTCGAGGACTTCGAGGCTGCGGGGCTGGATGCCCTTGGCGCGCGAGCCCTCGAAAGCGTGGAGGGATTTGTCGATGATCCGGATGTCGAGTCCGCGGCGTACGAGGTCGATCGCCAAGGCGGAGCCAGATGGGCCGGCACCGATGATCAGTACGTCGACGGCCTGCGGACGGGTCACGAGTCGAGCCTTTCGGTGCGTGCGGACACGAACGGGACGAGCTGATCAGCGACGTCGCAAGGCCGTTCGAATGGAGCCATATGCCCACATTTGGTGATTACATGATGTTTCTGAGGCTTCAGTAGGGCGCGTGCCGTGTCGAAGTGCACCAGTGGCGTGACGTCGTCCTCGTCGCCCCACAGCAGCAGCGTCGGAATGCCCAGTGCCCCCGTCCGCCGGAAGAGGTCGTCACGGCCGGTGAGAGGCAGGTGCTGCAGGGTGTCGAAGACCGCGTACAGCGAGCCCTCGAAGCGGAACGCGTCGAGAACCATCTCGGTCACCTTCGCGCCGAGCTCGGGGTCGCGGACGTTATGCCCCAGGTGCCCTTGAAGTATCTGCCGACCGCGCCGCCGGGCGATGAGGCCGGCCAGCCGGTCGTTGCGCAGCAGCCGGTGGGGCGAGGTCGGGCGGGGTTTCGCAAGACCGGCAGGGCCCACGATGGTGAGGGTGGATACGGACGCGCGGTACTGGGCGGCGTACGTCATGCTGACCAGCGCGCCCATGGAGGTGCCGACCAGGTGCAGGGGCCGCGCCGTCAGGCCGAGCCGGTCCGTCAGCTCGGCCAGCTGCCGCGCGAACAGCGTCTCGTCGTATCGCGCCTGTACCCGGTCGGAGTAGCCGCGGCCGTAGGCGCTGCAGGTCAGAGTGCGCAGCCCGCGGGCGTGCAGCTCGCCGACGAGGCCGTCCCAGTAGGACAGCGGGACGGTCAGACCGCCCGCCATCAGGACCACATCCCCGCCCTCGGGCCCCGTCAACTCGTAGTGGGTGACGCCGTCGGACAGCTCGATGAAACTGCCGCGCAGCGCCTTGCGCGAGTCGGCGGTGAGCTTGCGGTCCTCGCCCGGGGCGACGAAGTACTTCATGGAACGGGCCTCCTTGCCCTCAGTTCGCGGAAGTGTCGGCCCAGGAGCCGAGGAACTTCGCGATCGCGTCCGCGACCCACTGCGGTTCCTCCTCCGGCAGCAGATGTCCGCCGTGGGGGTGGACGAGCTCCTGGGCGCCGGGGATGTCGCGGGTGAAGTGCTGGCCGTCGATGCTCACGCTGCGCAGCACCAGCGTGGGCACCGTGATGCGGGGGATCTGCCCGCTGCGGTCCGGCTGGTCGGTGTTGCAGAAGTCGACGAAGGCCGAGCGGTTGCCGGGGCGGCTCATGAGCTGATGGGCGCGGTCCACCATGGCGTCGTCGACGATCTGCGAATACGGCCCGACGGCCTCGCGCAGGTTGCGCTCGATGGCCCCGCGCGGCATCACCCGCCTCAGCAGGGGCCGCACCAGCGGGTTGCGGGTCAGACGCATCCCCGCGGGCACCGTCTTCTCCGGGTAGCCGGTGGCATTGACCAGTACCAGGCCGGTCAGCCGCTCCGGCTGATCCAGCGCGAGGTTCCAGGCGATGTTGCCGCCCAGGGAATTGCCGGCCAACGCGTAGCGCGGCACGCCCAGCGCCTCCAGGAAGCCCGCCACCGTCGCGGCGTACGCCGGGATGCGGTAGTCGCGGTCGTTGCGTGGGCCGGTCAGTCCGAACGCCGGCAGGTCGGGACGGATGACATCGAACGAATCCGACAGCAGATCCGTCGCGCGGTCGAAGTGCTGCAGGGATGAGGCACTGCCGTGCAGCAGCACGAGTGCCGGGCCGTGCCCAGCACGCTTGTAGTGGATCCGCAGGCCGTCCACCTCGACGAACCGGGAATCGGGCTGGGGCTCAGACCAGGTACTCATAATGGCTACACTGTTACCGATATAGCGGTCATGTCAAGTGGAAGTCGCCGCGCTTCTCTGTCACGACCCTTGACGGATCATTCCATCAGGCTTGATGATTTCCTCATTACGGCAATGTTGCTCGGAGACACCTGGTGTCGGCCTTGCGGTGCTGGGTGCCGGGGTCGGTGCCGCCGTGTTGCTTCAGCGGACGGCGGGTGGGCGTCATCACCGGGCTGCGCCACGGGACGGGGCGCGGGAATGCACGCATGCGCCCGGGCCCGCACGTCCCGACTCCCCTCTCTCCCGGCTCCTTCAGGAGGGCTGTTCATGCCCATGCGTACGAAGCCTCCCGCCTACCACGCTGATCTGTACTCGGCCTCGGCCATCCGTGACACCCATCCGCATTACGCCGCGCTGCGTGACCTCGGCCCCGTGGTCTGGCTGAGCAGGCAAAAGGTCTACGCCCTGCCGCGCTACGCCGAGTGCAAGCAGGTACTGCTGGACGACGAGACCTTCGCCTCCTCGGACGGCGTCGCCCTCAACCCCGTCGCCAACCGTGTGGGCCAGGGCACCACCCTGTTCAGTGACGGCGACGACCACGCCCGCCGCCGCTCCCTCCTCGCGCACCGCCTCACCCCCAGGGCGCTGCGCACCATGAAGGACACAGTCGAGAAACAGGCCGCCGCCGTGGTCGCAGCCGCCGTCGCCCGCCGGACGGTGGATGCCGTCGAGGTCGCCACGGCCCTGCCCATGTCCGTCGTCCCCGACCTGGTCGGCTGGCCCCAGCAGGGCCGCGAGCACCTGCTGCGCTGGGCCGGCGCCACCTTCGACGCGCTGGGCCCGCTCAACTGCCAGGCGGTACGCACACTCCCGGCGTCCGTCGGCATGCTGCGCTACGCACGCGGTGTCGTACGGGACCGGTCCGTCCTGGACGGCAGCATGGGCCAGGACCTGCTGCGCGCCTGTGACGAGGGCCGGATCATGCCGGCCGAGTGCGCCACGATGATGATCGACTACCTGGCGCCGTCCCTGGACACCACGATCAGCGCCATCTCCAGCGCCCTGCACCTGTTCGCCACCCACCCCGAACAGTGGCGCCTGCTGAAGGCGGACCCCGGCCTCGTCCCGAGAGCGGTCAACGAGATCGTCCGCTACGAGTCGCCGATCCGAGGCTTCTCCCGGACCGCCGCCCGCGACACGGAACTCGCGGGCGTCCCCCTCCCCAAGGGCTCCCGGGTGCTGGTCCTCTACGGCTCCGCCAACCGCGACCCGCTGGAGTGGGACGACCCGGACACCTTCGACATCCGCCGCGACGCCGCCCGCCAACTCGGCTTCGGACAAGGCACCCACGGCTGCGCCGGCCAGGGCCTGGCCCGCCTGGAGACCTCCGCACTGCTCAGCGCCCTGGTCGCACGTGTCGACCGCATAGAGCCCGTCGGCACATCTGAGTGGGCGCTGAACAACGTCATCCACCGCCTCGAAAGCCTGCCCCTCGAACTCATCCCCGCCTGACCCCGCCGCACGCCCCCTTCCAGGACCGCTGAGGACCGCACCATGAAGATCTCCGTCGACCATCCACGCTGCGAAGGCCACGGCCTGTGCGCCGACCAGGCTCCCGACATCTTCAGCCTGGACGATGACGCCGAACTCACCTACCACTTCGACGGCACCGAAGTCCCGGACGAGCATCAGTCCGCCGCCCGCGCGGCCGTCAACGCCTGCCCGGTCGCCGCCCTGCGAGTCCTGTCGTGACCGCACCGTGCTCGGTGCTCGTCGTCGGCGAGTCACTCGCCGGCACCACCGCCGCACGCCACCTGCGCAGCCTCGGCCACACCGGGCCCGTCACGATCATCGGCGCCGAGGAGCACGGCGCCTACTCCCGCCCGCCGCTGTCCAAGGCCTTCCTGAAGAATCCGGCCGCCGACCACGCCCCGGGGCCGGTCCTCGACGGGCTCGGCATCGACGTCATCCGCTCGGCCGCCGTCGGGGCCGACATCCGGCGCCGCGTCGTGACGACCGCCGACGGCCGGCAGGTCGGCTACGACGCGCTGATCGTCGCCACCGGGGCGGACGCCCGACGACTCGCAGTCCCCGGGCAGCGGGGCGAACTCGTCCTGCGCACCCTGGACGACGCCCGCTTGCTGCGCGCCCGCCTGGTGGACGCCGGCTCGGCGATCGTGGTCGGCGCAGGCTTCCTCGGTATGGAGGTGGCCAGCGCCTGTGCCGCCCGTGGCATCCCGGTCACCGTCGTGGACGTCGACCCGCCGCTGGAGCGCATCCTCGGCGGTCACCTGTCCGCCGCGATCACCGCACGCGCTTCGGCGTACGGAATCCACTTCGTACAGGCGACCGGCTTCGCCGCCCTGATCGGCGACCCCGTGAACGGCGTGGCGCTTCCTGACGGCACCGAGCTCACCGCAGACCTGGTGGTGAGCTGCGCCGGAGAGGTGCCCTGCGTGGACTGGCTGGCCGGGACGGGCCTCACCGACCGCCTCGGCGTCGGCATCGACGATGCCTGCGCCACCACCGTGCCCGGCGTGTTCGCCGCCGGTGACGTCACCTACCTCCGTGGCGACGGCACCCGGCCCGACCGGCGCGCGCCCTTCTGGTCAAACGCCGTCGCCCAGGGCAGGACGGCTGCGGCCTCCGCCCTCGGCCTCCCTCCCGACGGACCATCGCAGGACGACTACCTCTGGACCGAGGTCGCCGATCTCGCTGTCAAGGTCGTCGGCCGTCTGCCGCTCATCGGCGAACCGACGACGCTGCAGGGCAGCGTGGCCGAGGGACGCGCGCTGCTGACCTGGACCCATGCCGACGGAACGGCGACGGTGGTCGCCTACGGACTGCGCAAGTCCGTCACCGCGCTGCGGGACTTGGCCATCACATCCACGCGCAGACCCGGCTCGGCAGAGCCTGCGAACAACGTGACATGCAGGAAGTGAAAGGCCTTGGTCGCTCGTGGTGCTGGGCAACGGTTCTCCGGTGTTGACGAGCAATGTGCCCGACACCCGGGTCCGGCGTACAGCCGGAACCTCGGTGTCGCGGTGGCTGCCGTACCTGGTCCATGGGTCAGATGGGGTGGTGGCGGGCGCCGGACTGGACGGTGACCCAGCGCAGTCCGGCGGGTTCTTCGGGAGCGGGCGGTCGTCGCAGGGCGGGTCGGCTCACACTTGCCGGCGAGTCGACGGCCGGACACCGCTCGCTTGTCCAGGTAAGCGGCGGATGGCGCTGCGACGAAGCCGCAGAATTACCGGGTCGGTACGGCCCCCGGCCCGCGGTGCGTTGCCGGCCTGCTGTCCGGCGGGGACTCGTGCGCCGTGCGGCCCCCTCCACCGCCCGGCGGGTTCGTGTCAGTCGGAGTCGGAGACCAAGTCCGCGAGCCGGCGCATGAGCGTGACCAGTTGGACACGTTCGTCCGCCGTGAACGCCTCGTAGGCGCGCGCCTGCCGCTCCCGCAACCGCTCCCGGAGCGTGGCGAGCAGCTCGGTGCCCGGTGCGGTCAGGCCGACCAGGACCAGCCGCTCGTCCTGCGCCGACCGGCGCCGCACCACGATGCCCTTGGCCTCCAGTTGCTGGAGCATCCGCGTGGCCGTCGGCACGCTGACGTCCGCGCCGCGCGCCAGCCGGCCCACCGGCAGCTCCGGCTGCGCGGTCAGCGGTTCGAGCAGGGCGACCTGGGCCAGGGAGAGTCCGCCGTAGTGGTCGGCGCCCGCCGAGCGGGCCCGGCGCATGGCGACGAAGAGCGCGTCGGCGGCCTGTGCCATCTCCTCCGCGCTGACGTCCCCGGCCGCGGTGACCTGGCCGGCCCTGTACTCCTTGCTCATGGAGGTGTAACTTACCAGAGCAATGATTAGCTGCCTAAATATTGGTCACCCAAATATTAGGAGGCGAGAGAACTCATGACCTCTCCGTACCGCATCGACGTCCACCAACACCTCATCCCGCCGGCCTACCGGGCAGTGATGGACCGCCACGGCGAGACAGCCGGGGGCTGGCCCATCCCCGCCTGGGACGCCGACAGCGCGCTCGCGATGATGGACCGCCGCTCCATCGCCACCGGCATCCTCTCGATCAGCGCGCCCGGCACCCACTTCGGCGACGACCCCGAGGCCCGCGCGATCGCCCGCATGGTCAACGAGTACGCCGCCGAACTGGCCAGGGACCGCCCCGACCGCTTCGGCTTCTTCGCGAGCCTCCCGCTCCCGGACGTCGACGGAGCCCTCGCCGAGGCGACGTACGCCCTGGACGAACTGCACGCCGACGGCGTGGTGCTGCTCTCCAACGTCCGCGGCCGCTACCTCGGCGACAAGGAGTACGAGCCGCTGTGGGCCGAACTCGACGCCCGCGAGGCGGTCGTGTTCGTCCACCCCGATGTACCGCCGCTGCCCATGCTGGAGGGCATGCCCGGCCCGCTGCTGGACTTCCCCTACGACACCACCCGCACCGCGGTCCACATGACGCTGAACGGCGTGATGAGCCGGCACACCCGGATGAAGGTGATCCTCTCGCACGCCGGCGGCTTCCTGCCGTACGCCGCCTGGCGGTTCACCGCCGGCGCCCAGTTCAACCCCGGCACCACACCCCTGGGCATCCTGACCGACCTCCAGCGCTTCCACTTCGACACCGCACTGTCCTCCACCCCGGCCGCGCTGCCCTCCCTGCTGGCCTTCGCCGCACCCGGACACATCCTCTACGGCAGCGACCACCCCTTCGCCCCGGAAGAGTCCGGCCTCCTCCTCGACTCCCTCCTCGACGGCTACGACGGCTTCAAGCCGGGCCAGCTCGACGACATCAACCGCACGAGCGCCGAGGCGCTCTTCCCACGTCTGGCCGGGATCTGACCCGGCCGTGAAGAGCCGGACTCCGCCGCTGGGGAACCCCGTTGATCGGCATGTCACCGGCACATAGGTTCCGGGCATGACGAATGTACGGATCGGTGTGATGTACGACCGCGACTGGGCGCCGGAAGAGCTGCCCGGGTTCGCGCGGCGGGCCGAGGCGCTCGGGGTGGACGACCTGTGGGTGGTCGAGGACCTCGGGTGGAACGGCGGAGTGTCGGCGGCGGCGGTCGCCCTGGGAGCGACGGAGCGCATCCGGGTGGGCATCGGCATCGCGCCCGCCCCGCTGCGCAGCCCGGCGCTGCTGGCGATGGAACTGGCCACGCTGGCACGGGTGTTCCCGGGGCGCCTGGTGGCCGGGATCGGACACGGTGTGCGGGAGTGGATGGCCCAGGCGGGCGTCGCACCGCGCTCGCCGCTCGCCCTGCTGGAGGAGACGATCACTTCGGTGCGCACGCTGCTGCGCGGGCAGCGGGTGGACCTGGCCGGACGTGAAGTGCGCCTGGAGGGCGTCGAGTTGGTGCATCCGCCGGCCGAGGTGCCGCCGGTGGTCGCCGGTGTCGTACGCCCCCGATCCCTCGAACTGTCCGGCCGGGTCGCGGACGGCACCGTGATCACCGAGGGGCACGGCCCCGATGACCTGGAGAACGCCCGTGCGCTGACGGCCAAGGGCGGTGCGGCGCCCGGCCACACCCTGACGGTCCTCGCCTTCGCCTCCGTCGGTGACGACGCCGACGAGGTGGCCGGCGCCCTGCAGCCGCACGTCGAGGGTCACGCCGCCTGGCTCGGCCGCCCGCAGAACGAGGTGTTCACCGTCGCGGGACCCGCCGCGCAGGCTGCCGAACGGATCGGCGAGCTTGCGGCGTCCGGCGCGGACGCGGTCGTCCTGCGGATCGCCGGCGCGGAGCCGCTGCGGCAGTTGGAGGCCCTGCTGAAGGCGGCCGGGCGGCCGGGCTGAGGGTCAGCGAGGAGAGGGCGGGGAAGGGCGGTGGCGGTGCCTGCGGCGCGCGGTCCTGAGCGCACTCGTTCCTGAAGCAACCACTCGGACCGGGCGTCGCGGGACCTGCAGGACCGGGAGTGGCACTGTCGCGCCGAGTGGGCCGACCGAGGCGTCATCGCTCGGGTCGGCCTTCTTCACGGGCAGCAGGAACTCCTCGTAACGGCCGAGTGCAAGCACCATGCCGAGCATGAGAAGCGGGATGATCACGGCAAGCAGTGCCATGGCCGATTCCTCCCCGAGGATGTGCGTGGAGGGCGCGTGTCGGGTTCCCGGCTTTCGGGCCGCAAACCCTGTGTCGGCCTCCGGTCTTCGGGTACGCGGAGCCCACCCCGAAGATCTGGAGGGAGTCATGCAGCGAGGCAGTGACCGGCTGAGCGTCCACCGCGACGAAGAGATGAAGCACGAACTCCAGGGTCTGCTCCGGTCCGGGCACCCCACGCGGACCGAGGAATGGCACGACCCGGAGCCCACCGCCGACGACGACCCGGAGGTCGCGGGCGGTCCGATCGCACCCGGACGCTCCCGCGCGTCCCTGGCCGCGGTCCGCACGGAACTGGCCCGGCACCTGAACCGCCACGTGTTCCCCGCAGGCCCCCGCGAACTCGTCCAGGCACTGCGGCGGGCGTACGCACCCGACGCCCTGATCGAGCCCGTGGAGCGGCTGCCCCGCTCGGCGCGGTACAGCACCGTCCAGGAGCTGGCGGAGGCCCTCGCCGGGGGTGGCCGGGAGCGACGGGCGTAGACCCGGACGCGGCCGGATCCTGCGGCCGCCGGAGTACAAGGGTCCGCCGTGGCGCATAGGCCCCGGGCCCGGGGGTACTGCGGGCGGCGTCACCCCGACGACGGCCACGGGCCGGGAACGGAGGAAGGACCGCAGTGATGGCAGCGAGCGCGGATTTCGTCAGGGAGGTCATGACACCGGGCGTGGTCGCCGTCCGCCCGGACGCGTCACTCGTCGAGGCGGCGCAGCTGATGCGGTCGCAGGGCATCGGCCATGTGCTGGTGGCCGACGGGCAGCAGGTCGTGGGCGTGCTCACCGATCGTGACATCACGGTGCGGGCGGTGGCGGACGGCGTCGATCCGCTGACGGTGAGCGCACGGTCCGTGTGCACCCCCGATCCGGTGCTGGTCGGCCCGGACGATCCCGTCTCGGCCGCCGTGGCGCTCATGCGCGCGCACGCCGTCCGCCGGCTGCCGGTCGTGGAGGACGGCCTGCCGGTCGGGATGGTGAGCCTCGGTGATCTGGCCGCGGTGCAGGACCCGGACTCGGTGCTCGCCGAGATCAGTCTTGCCGTGCCGGACGGCCGGGGCAGCGTATGAGCCGGGACCAGGCCGCCGAGATCAGCGCCACCGGTGTCACCGTCGACGTCGGTGATGTGACCACCCGCTATCTGCTGTACGGCCTGCTGCCC
This sequence comes from Streptomyces sp. NPDC051172, assembly GCF_040682555.1. NCBI lineage: Bacteria > Bacillati > Actinomycetota > Actinomycetes > Kitasatosporales > Streptomycetaceae > Streptomyces > Streptomyces sp. NPDC051172. The sequence goes on along the minus strand of NZ_JBFBBE010000022.1, from coordinate 42,395 downwards.
GGCTGGTTCGTGCCCGGTCTCGCCGACTGGGTGATGCACCGGCGCAGCCGTATCGAGGACACGGCGGGCACCAAGGAGTCGTTGATCCACTCGCTGATGATGGCGGAGGTCGGCATCCCCATCGCGCTGACCTTGCGCTACGAGGTCAACCCGCTGCTCCTGACGGTGCAGTTGGGCGGCGCCGCGGTGCATGAGGCGACCGCACTGTGGGATGTGCGTACGGCGGTGCGCAGCGACCGCGAGGTCACCCCGCTGGAGCAGCACATCCACAGCTTCCTGGAGTCGCTGCCGTACGGCGCGCTGTCCGCGCTGATGTGTCTGCATGCCGACCAGGTCAAGGCACTGCTGCGATGGGGGTCCCCCCGCTCGAGCGAAGCCGAGAGCGGGGGAGGAACGGGCCGCGCCGACGCCTGGCGTCTGGTGCCGCGCCGTCGCCCGCTGTCCCGTGGCTATCTCGCGGGCATCGCCGCCGCGATCGGCACCTGTGTGGTGCTGCCGTACGGCGAGGAGCTCGTGCGCTGTGTGCGCGCGAGCCGCCGCAACAAGAAGCGCGCCACCTCCGACGAGGCCAACTGGCGTGCTGGGAAAGGACGTTGAACCATCATGCGTATCGCATTCCTGACCGCACCCGAGGGTGTCGAGCAGATCGAGCTCACCGAACCGTGGCAGGCGGCGAAGGACGCGGGCCACGAACCCGTGCTGGTGTCGACCGAGTCCGGCCGCATCCAGGCCTTCGACCACCTCGACAAGGCGGACACCTTCCCCGTGGACGAGGTGGTGGGCGAGACCTCGGCCGCCTCCTTCGGCGCACTGGTCCTGCCGGGCGGCGTGGCCAATCCCGACTTCCTGCGCATGGACGAGAAGGCCGTCGCGTTCGTGCGGGACTTCTTCGAGCAGGGCCGGCCCGTCGCCGCGATCTGCCACGCCCCGTGGACGCTGGTCGAGGCGGACGTCGTACGGGGTCGTGAGCTGACCTCCTGGCCGAGCCTGAAGACCGACATCCGCAACGCGGGCGGCACCTGGGTCGACGAACAGGTGAAGATCGACGACAACGGCACCGGCAAGCTGGTCACCAGCCGCAAGCCGGACGACCTGAAGGCGTTCTGTGACGCCTTCCTGCATGTGTTCGCGGAGGGGGCCGGCTGATGGGCTCCCCCGCCGACCGGAAGCAGCAGCAGCGCGCCTCCTTCCACGCCGACGACCCGGCGGGCGGGCCGCTCACCACCGACCAGGGCGTCGAGGTCGACCACACCGACGACTCGCTGGCCGCCGGCGAGCGCGGTCCCACGCTGATGGAGGACTTCCATTTCCGGGAGAAACTGACCCACTTCGATCACGAGCGCATTCCCGAGCGGGTGGTGCACGCGCGGGGCGCGGGCGCGTACGGCTACTTCGAGCCGTACGAGTCCTGCGCGGAGTTCACCCGCGCGGCCTTTCTGCAGGACCCCTCCGTGCAGACGCCGGTCTTCGTGCGGTTCTCGACGGTGCAGGGGCCGCGCGGCTCGGCGGACACCGTACGGGACGTGCGCGGCTTCGCGACGAAGTTCTACACGTCGGAAGGCAATTACGACCTGGTCGGGAACAACTTCCCGGTCTTCTTCATCCAGGACGGCATCAAGTTCCCCGACTTCGTGCACGCGGTGAAGCCGGAACCGCACAACGACATCCCGACGGGCGCCTCCGCGCACGACACCCTGTGGGACTTCGTGTCGCTGCAGCCCGAGACGCTGCACGCGATCATGTGGCTGATGTCGGACCGGGCGATCCCGCGCAGCTACCGCATGATGCAGGGCTTCGGTGTCCACACCTTCCGGTTCGTGAACGCCGACGGGCGCGGCACGTTCGTGAAGTTCCACTGGAAGCCGAAGCTCGGCGTGCACTCGCTGGTGTGGGACGAGGCGCAGGAGTGCCAGGGCCGCGACCCGGACTTCAACCGGCGCGACCTGTGGGACGCGATCGAGGCCGGCGAGTACCCGGAGTGGGAACTTGGTGTCCAACTGGTGCCTGAGGAGGACGAGTTCGCCTTCGACTTCGACCTGCTCGACGCCACGAAGATCATCCCGGAGGAGCAGGTGCCGGTCCGGCCGATCGGCCGGATGGTCCTCAACCGCAACCCGGAGAACTTCTTCGCGGAGACCGAGCAGGTCGCCTTCCACACGGCAAATGTCGTCCCGGGCATCGACTTCACCAACGACCCCCTGCTGCAGGCCCGCAACTTCTCCTATCTGGACACCCAGCTGATCCGCCTGGGCGGCCCCAACTTCGCGCAGATCCCGGTCAACCGGCCGGTGGCACCCGTGCGCACCAACCAGCGCGACGGCTACCACCAGAGCGCGATCCACCAGGGCACGAACTACTTCCCGAACTCCCTCGGCGGCGGCTGCCCCGCCCACGCCGGGGTGGACGCGAACGCCTACACGCACTATGCGGAACGCGTGGACGGCGCCAAGATCCGAAAGCGCAGCGAGAGCTTCAAGGACCACTACAGCCAGCCCGCGATGTTCTTCCACAGCATGGCGGAGTGGGAGAAGCAGCACATCGTGGCGGCCTTCCGGTTCGAGCTCGGCAAGGTCGGCGCGATGACCGTCCGGGCCCGGACCGTCGAGGAACTGGCCAAGGTGGACGGCGGGTTGGCGCGCGAGGTGGCGCGCGGGATCGGGGTGCCGGAGCCGGACGGCGCCGAGCCGGGGACGTACAAACTCACCTCGCCCGCGCTCAGCCTCGAGTCGCTGCGCGGCGACGGCTCGATCCGCACCCGGCAGATCGCGGTCCTCGTCACCGACGGCGTGGACGCCGAGCAGGTGACCTCCGTACGGGAGGCGCTGGCCGCCGAGGGTGCGGTCGTCGAGGCGCTGGCGCCGACGGACGGCACGGTCAGGGGCGCCGACGGCGAGTCGTACGTGGTCGACCGTGCACTGCCGACCGTCGCCTCCGTGCTGTACGACGCGGTCCTGCTGCCCGGCGGGCAGGACGGAGCCCCGGCGGCGGCGAAGGCCCCGGACGCGCTGCGCTTCGTGCGGGACGCGTACCGGCACGGCAAGCCCGTGGGCGCGCTCGGCTCCGGCGTGGGCGTCCTGTCCGCCCTGGAACCCGAGGGCCTGCGGCTGTCCACCGGGGACCGGCGTACGGTGTCCGACCGGGGCGTGGTGACGGACACGTCACCGGGCACCCCGGACACCGAGTTCGCACAGGCGTTCGTCGATGCGATAGCGGCGCACCGGCATTGGGACCGGCCGCCGGTACGCCACTGAGGAGGCGCCGTGATTCAGGGAGTCGCCGACTCCCCGCACCGGCGGTCCCGTGCGCCTTCACGGGTGCGGCCCGCGGCCACCATGCGCCGCGGGTTGCGGCGCATGTACTCGCCCTCCAGCTGGGCCATGCGATCGTTGTGGGCCCGCAGCGCGTCCGTCGAGCCGTACAGCAGCGTGTCGTGGCGCGTGCGGTGGATCGTCTCCAGCTCCTTCATGAGCTGCTGGTCGTCCAGCCGGCTGGGGTCGACTCCGGTCATGGTGGCACCCCGCTCGTCGTGTTCGTCCATGCGGTCCGGGTACCCGCCCGGTACCAGTTCCGAGCGGCATCCGGGAGGGAACCATGGATCTCGCTTTTCTGCATCCACTCTACGAACATCCGGGCCCCTGGGCCTCCGTGTACGTCGACACGTCCCGGCATACGGAGGACACGCCCCACGAACGACATCTCACGGCCGTGGCACTCGCCCGCGACCTCGATCGGCAGGGGGCGGACCAGGCGACGTGCCGGGCCGTCCTCGATGGCCTGGACGGGCTGCAGCACTCCTCCGAGCCCCACGGGCGAGCGCTGTTCGCCCGCGACGGCAAGGTCGTGCTGGACCCGCCGCTGGCCCGGCCCCCGCAGCTTGACAGCGCCCACTGGGCGCCGCTGCCGCACACCGCGCCCCTGCTGGAGCTGGCCGGTGAGGACCCGGCCTGTGTGGTGGCGTACATCGACCGCAAGGGCGCGGACTTCGAGCTGCGCACCTCGCTGGGCGGCCAGGAGGCCGGCACCGTCAGCGGGCGGCAGTGGCCGGTCCACCGTACGAGCACGGGTGACTGGTCGGTGCGGCACTTCCAGCTGAAGGTGGAGAACACCTGGGAGCACAACGCGGCCGAGATCGCCGACGCGCTCGTCGTGTGTCAGGAGGAGACCCGCGCCGACCTGCTGGTTCTCGTGGGTGAGGAGCGGGAGAAGCGGGCGGTGCACGACCGGCTGCCCCGGCGGCTGCAGGACATGGCCGTCGAGGCCCCGCACGGCGCCGGCAGCAGGCTGCTCGACGAGGATGTCGAGCAGGCCCGCACGGCGTACGTAAGGCAGCGGGCCGAGCGGGAGCTGGAACGGTTCCTGGCGGCCCGCGAACCGGGCCCCGAGGGGCGCTCCGGTGCCGTGGAGGGCGTGCCGGCCCTGGTCGAGGCCGCCCGCGAGCACCGCATCGACGAACTGCTGATCCGGCCCGACGGCCCCGACGCCCACCGCGAGGTGTGGATCGGCGAGGACCCCGACCAGCTGGCGGTCCGCCGCACGGACCTGAAGATCCTCGGCGAACAGCGCTCCTGGCCGGCCCGCGCCGACGACGCCCTGATCCGCTCGGCGGTGACGACGGGCGCCCCGGCCCTGTCGGTGAGCCCGGCGGCGGAGGCGAGCGGCGGCCAGATCCCGGCCGGAGGCTTGGGCGCCCTGTTGCGCTGGACGTAGGGGCACCTCTCAGCCCCGGCCGGCACAACCAGCCCGTCCGGCGTTTGAGGACGAGGCCCCTCAAGGGCCGAACGGGTTGCTGGGGGCAGAGCCCCCAGCAACCCCGGCCACGACCTACCGCACACGCTCCACACGCCGCTCGTCCCACACCGGCTCGGCGGTCTCCCGCACACGCCCGTCACTGCCGAACACCAGATACCGGTCGAAGGCCCGAGCAAACCAGCGGTCATGCGTGACCGCCAGCACCGTACCGTCGAAGGCCTCCAGCCCCTCCTGCAGCGCCTCGGCGGACTCCAGGTCCAGGTTGTCGGTCGGCTCGTCCAGCAGCAGAGCCGTCACGCCCTCCAGTTCGAGGAGCAGGATCTGGAACCGTGCCTGCTGTCCCCCGGACAGGCGATCGAACGTCTGCTCGGCCTGGTTCGTGAGCTCGTAGCGGCGCAGCCGCGACATCGCCGCACCGCGGTCCTGGGAGTGCTCCTCCCACAGGATGTCCAGCAGTTTGCGGCCCTGGAGCTCGGGATGGGCGTGCGTCTGCGCGAAGTGCCCGGGCACGACCCGCGCCCCGAGCTTCCACTCCCCCGTGTGCGCCACCTCGTCGCCGGCCAGCAGCCGCAGGAAGTGCGACTTGCCGGAGCCGTTGGAGCCGAGGACGGCGACCCGCTCACCGTAGAAGACCTCCAGGTCGAAGGGGTGCATCAGACCGGTCAGCTCAAGTCCCTTGCAGGTGACGGCCCGTACGCCGGTGCGGCCACCCTTGAGGCGCATCGTGATGTCCTGCTCGCGCGGCGGCTCCGGGGGCGGGCCCGCCTCCTCGAACTTGCGCAGCCGGGTCTGCGCCGCCTGGTAGCGGGACGCCAACTCATGGCTGATGGACGCCGCCTGACGGAGACTCAGCACCAGCTTCTTCAGCTGGGCGTGCTTCTCGTCCCAGCGGCGGCGCAGCTCCTCGAAGCGGGCGAAGCGTTCGCGCCGGGCATCGTGGTAGGTGGCGAAGCCGCCGCCGTGCACCCAGGCGTCGGCGCCGGCGGGCGAGGGCTCCACCGAGACGATCTTCTCCGCGGCGCGGGCGAGGAGTTCGCGGTCGTGGGAGACGAAGAGGACCGTCTTGCGGGTCTCCTTCAGCCGCTCCTCGAGCCAGCGCTTGCCGGGCACGTCGAGATAGTTGTCGGGCTCGTCCAGCAGCAGCACCTCGTCCGTGCCGCGCAGCAGCGCCTCCAGCACGAGCCGCTTCTGCTCACCACCGGACAGCGTGCGCACCTGCCGGAACTGCGCCTTCTCGTACGGCACCCCGAGCGCGGCCGTGGTGCACATGTCCCACAGCGTCTCCGCCTCGTACCCGCGCGCCTCCGCCCAGTCCGCGAGGGCCTGCGCGTACTGCAGCTGGGCCGCCTCGTCGTCGACGGTCATGATGCCGTGCTCGGCCTTGTCGACGGCCTGCGCGGCCTCGCGGATCCGGGGCGGCGCCACGGACACCAGCAGATCCCTCACGGTCGTCTCGTCCCGTACGGACCCCACGAACTGCCGCATCACGCCGAGACCGCCACTGACGGTGACGCTTCCGCCGTGCGGTTTCAGCTCGCCGGAGATCAGCCGCAGCAGGGTCGTCTTTCCGGCGCCGTTCGGTCCGACGAGGGCGACGACGGCCCCTTCGCCCACCCGGAAGGACACATCGCCGAGCAGCGCCCTCCCGTCGGGGAGGTAGTACTCGAGGTGCGCGGCTTCCAGATGTCCCATGAGGAGGCATTCTGCGGGCCGGGCCGGGCGTCCGGCAAACGCTTATGCGGTTTCGTCGAGCGGACGGCCCGCGGGTCCGCCCTCGCCCGCCGGGGCCACCACGGCGCCCGCCCACGACAGGGCCTTCCAGCCGTCGGCGGGCGAGCCCTCCAGGATCACCACGCCGGTGTTGTCGAGGGGGCGGGCGGCGGCGAAGGGAACGTCGACGTTGTCGGCGCGGGCCGCGGTCCACATGCGGATCGCCGCGCCGTGGCTGACCATGGCGACCGTCGCGGCGCCGCTGCGTACGGCCTCGGCGACGACGGCGTCGTAGCGGTCGAGCGCCTCGGCGCCGCTCTCGCCGCCCGGCATCCGCAGCTCCGTGTCGCCGGCCGCCCACGCGAACACGGTCTTCATGTAGAGGGCGCCCTGCTCGGAGTCACCGGGCAGCATCTCCAGGTCGCCCGCGGTGAGCTCGCGGATGCCGTCGCGGACCAGGACGTCGAGGCCGCGGGCGGCGGCCAGCGGGGCGGCGGTGAGCTGCGTACGGACCAGGGTGGAGGCGTACACGGCCTCGATGTCCTCGTCGGCGAGCGCCTCGGGGAGGGCGGCGGCCTGCCGCTCGCCGAGCGTGGTCAGGCCAGGACCCGGGACGGCGGTGTCGAGCAGGAAATCGACGTTCGAGGGGGTCTGACCATGGCGGATGAGGAGCAGACGCATACAGGGCCCTCCGGGGGTCGATCACCGCCCGTGAGACAAGGAACGGGCACTTCAGGGTACCCGGCACCTCATGAGCCCCGACGTCGACCTCACCGTCCCGAAGCCCGGCCCCCACCCGCTGCGCAGCCGGCTGCTCGCACTCGACTGCCGTCTCTTCGAGTTCGCCGCCGAGCGGAACTGGCCGGCCGCCGAGCGTGTGCTGCCCCGGCTGAGCCGGAGCGCGAACCACGGTGTGCTGTGGTTCGCGGCGGCCGCCGCCATGGCGGCGAGCCGTACCCCGCGGGCCCGCCGGGCCGCCGCGCGCGGTCTCGCCTCGCTCGGCCTGGCCTCCCTGACGATCAACACGCTCGGCAAGCGCTCGGTGCGCCGCCCCCGGCCGGTGCTGGATACGGTGCCGCTGGTGCGGCAGCTGAAGCGGCAGCCGATCACGACCTCGTTCCCGTCCGGGCACTCCGCGTCGGCGGCCGCGTTCGCGACCGGCGTCGCACTGGAGTCGCCGGCCTGGGGTGCGGCGGTGGCCCCGGTCGCCTGGTCCGTGGCGCTCTCCCGCGTGTACACGGGGGTGCACTTCCCGAGCGACGTGCTCGCGGGAGCCGTCCTGGGCGTGGGCGCCGCCTTCGCCGTACGGGGGCTGGTTCCGACCCGCGCCCAGCTCGTCCCGCCCGCCCGGCCGCGCGCCCAGGTCGCGGCGCTGCCGGACGGTGAGGGCCTGGTGATGGTGGCCAACAACGGCTCGGGCACCGCCGACCGGGTGCGCGCCCTGCGGGACAACCTGCCGGCCGCCGAGGTCGTCGAGTGCCAACCGGACGACGTGCGCGCCGAGTTGGAGAAGGCCGCGGCCCACGCCCGGGTGCTCGGCGTGTGCGGCGGCGACGGCACGGTGAACGCGGCCGCCGAGGTCGCCCTGCGCCACGACCTGCCGCTCGCGGTGCTGCCCGGCGGCACCCTGAACCACTTCGCCTACGACCTGGGGGTCGAGGACGTCCGCGATCTGAGCCGGGCCGTCCAGCAGGGCGAGGCGGTGCGCGTGGACGTCGGCCGGTTCGTCTGCGGAGAGCAGCAGGGCGTCTTCCTCAACACCTTCAGCCTGGGCGTCTACCCGGAGCTGGTGCGGGTGCGGGAACGCTGGTCGGGCCGGATCGGCGGCTGGCCGGCCGGGGTCCTTGCGGTCCTGCGCGTCCTGCGCACGGGCCGGCACCCGCTGGAGGCCGAGTTCGGCGGCCAGGTGCGCCCGCTGTGGCTGCTGTTCGTCGGCAACGGCACCTACCACCGGATGGGCCTGGCGCCCGGCCGCCGGCTCGACCTCGCGGACGGTCAGCTCGACGTACGGGTGGTGCACGGCGGCCGCCGCCCCGCGCTGCGACTGCTCGCGGCCGCCCTGGCGGGCCCGCTGACCCGCTCCCCCGTCCACGCGGCGGTCCAGGTGGGCCGGCTGCACCTGCAGGGCATCGCCCCCGGCACGCTCCTCGCCCATGACGGCGAGGTCACCGAGGCGGAGGGCGAAGTGACGCTGGAGAAACTCCCCGAGGCACTCACCGTGTACCGCCCCCTGACCGTCAGCTGACAGCCAGTCAGTCCAGATGGCAAAACATGGGTCTCATCATTCGACATGCAGGCGTACGGTGATGCGTACCGACAAGCCGTCGAACAGGGGAGTTCGCCATGTCGAAGCCGCAGGAGACCGCCGTCTACACGCACGGGCACCACGAGTCGGTGCTGCGCTCCCACACCTGGCGGACCGCCGCCAACTCCGCGGCGTATCTGCTCGGTTCACTGAAGCCCCACATGAAGATCCTGGACATCGGCTGCGGCCCGGGCACCATCACCGCCGACCTGGCGGCCCTGGTCCCCGACGGGCACGTCACCGGCGTCGACCATGCGCCGGGGATCCTGGACCAGGCCCGGGCCACGGCCACCGAACGGGGCCTGACGAACGTCGACTTCGCGGTCGCGGACGTACACGCCCTGGACCACCCCGACGACACGTTCTGTGTGGTCCACGCGCACCAGGTGCTGCAGCACGTCGGTGACCCGGTGCAGGCACTGCGCGAGATGGTGCGGGTGACGAAACCGGGCGGGTTCATCGCCGTCCGCGACTCGGACTACGCGGCCATGGCCTGGTATCCCGCGTCCCAGGGGATGGACGACTGGTTGGACCTGTACCGCCGGGTGGCCCGCGCCAACGGCGGCGAGCCGGACGCCGGACGGCGGCTGAAGTCCTGGGCGCTGCAGGCGGGCCTGAGCGACGTCACCACCACCTCCGGCACGTGGACATTCTCCACACCGCAGGAGCGGGCCTGGTGGAGTGGGCTGTGGGCGGACCGGACCCTCGCTTCGGCCTACGCCGAGCGGGCCACGGAGGGCGGGCACGCCACCGGCGAGCAACTGCGGGCCGTCTCGGAGGCCTGGCGGGAGTGGGGCGCGCAGGAGGACGGCTGGTTCAGTGTGCTGCACGGAGAGATTCTGTGCCGAAAAGGCGCCTGAATCTCCATTTCCGGGATACCCGGACAACAGGAGGTTCGAATTATGGTTGCCGTTCTGCTCGTACTGCTTCTCGCACTGATACTTTTCGGCGCGGGATTCGCAGTGAAGATGCTCTGGTGGATTGCGCTGGCGGTTCTCGTGCTGTGGGTGCTGGGATTCCTGGTGCGCGGCACAACAGCGGCCGGGGGCAGGGGGCGCTGGTACCGCTGGTAGTCAGCTCCTGGGAAGCAACGGTCCGAGCGGCCCGAGGTCCAGATTCAGGTCCTCGGGCCGCAGTCCGTAGCGCTCGCGCAGTTCGGTCATGCGGTCGTCGAGCAGCATGAGTGTGAGCCCGATCCGCTCCTCCTGGTCCTCGCTGAGGTCCCCGGTGTCGAAGCGGCGCAGCGCCTGGCGCTCCATGAGCTGGCGCAGCAGCTCCACCACGGTCAGCACGAGTTTGACGAGGTCGCGCTCGACGGTGTCGGGTTCGAGGTCCAGCCGGTTGCTGTGCCGGGTCATGTCAGCTCCCCCCAGGGTGACGGTACCTGCTCGTTGACCGAGCTGATCAGAGCGTTCAGGTCGATGCGCACCAGGTCGACGTCCGCGATGCGCAGGGTGATGTCCCCCGTGATGACGACCCCGCCGGCGAGCAGCCGGTCCAGCAGGTCCACCAGGGCGATCTCACGACGTTCGACAACTGTCACGACTCATCCCCCGCAAAGGAATAGGCGGCCCAGGGGCCGGTGAGTTCGACTCGTATCGCCGGACTGTTCAGCTTTGTTTCGTCCTTGCTCCGGTCCACCAGCTCCACGAATTCCTCGGAATCACGGCGGGACACCAGATAGGCGGCGTTGAGAACATTCCGGCCGGCGACCCCGGACAGGGCTGGATTCTGTGGGGCATGCAATCGGGAGTCGTCGGCGTACGCGGAAAGCGCCGCGTGCAGGTGCTCGGCGAACTCCTCGGTCTGCTCCCACATGTCCTCGCTCGCGCGGACGCTCATGCGCCGCTGTCGCAGATAGTCACGGCCCGAGGCCGCCTTCTGCGCAGGCGCGCCGGAATCCTCCGGCTGGGGTTCGGCGTACACCTTGACGCCCCATTCCACCCGACCCTCCAGCCGGTCGAGGGTGCGCCGGAAGTCCTCTTCGCGCGCCTCCATCATCACGCGGACACCGCTGTCGTCCCGGAAGACGGTCCCGAGCCGCAGCGGCAGCGGAGTGGTGACGACGGTGAGCGCGTCGATCACGCTCTGATGGGCCCGCGCCGTCTCCGTCAGCCAGTCCAGGTCCTCCAGACGCCTGCGGAGCGGCTCCTCCGCGAAGTCCCGCTCCGGCACATGACTGACCACGGCTATCAGGCCGTGGTGGGTGAGCACTCTGGGCGGATCACCCGCCACGCCTTTCAGCTGGGACTGCAACGGGGCGCCGAAGGGACGGCAGACGGCGTAGACGTACCGCAGTCCGGTCATGGGCCCTCCTTCTCTTCGCGCACGGCACGGCCCTCTTCGAGCCGGCCGTCCTCCAGTTGCGCGAGTCGCTCGCGCAACTCGGCGTTCTCCCGCGCGAGTTCCTTGCGGCGGGCACCGGAGGACAACGCGGGGTCGTCCTCCCACCAGTCGATGCCCATCTCCTTCGCCTTGTCGACCGAGGCCACGATCAGGCGGAGTTTGACGGTGAGGAGTTCGATGTCGAGCAGGTTGATCCGGATGTCACCGGCGATCACGATGCCCTTGTCGAGCACGCGCTCCAGGATGTCGGCGAGGTTGGCGCCGCTGTTGGATCCGTAGGGCTCGGGCAGCCGGCCGGCCATGGTCATCGACGGCTCCCACTGTGGGCGGGCTCGTACTCGGGTTCCTGCTCTTCCTCGTACTCGTCCTCGCCCTCGCCCTCGCCCTCGTCATCTTCGTCCTCGTACTCGTCCTCGGGCTCTTCTTCGCCTTCTCCCTCTTCCTCCTCGTCGAACTCCTCTTCCTCCCCTCGGGGCTCGTCCTCTTCCTCGTACTCGCCGTTCTCCTCCTCGCCGTTCTCCTCCTCGCCGTTCTCCTCCTCGGCGACCGCGTCCTCGTGGCTGCGGACGACCTCGCCGTCGCTGATCTCGCCGCGCCAGCCGTCCTCGGCCTCGCCCTTGAGGGTGATGAACCGGACGAAGTTCTTGAGATCGAGCCGGGCCCTGCGGCCCTGGGCGCGCCAGATGTTGCCTGTCTTCTCGAACAGGCCCGTGGGGTAGTACTCGATGACCAGCAGGATGCGGGTGAGGTTGTCGTCGAGCCGGTGGAAGGAGACGACCCCCTTGGTGGTGCCCTTGGCGCCCTCCGAGGTCCAGGAGATCTTCTCGTCCGGCACCTGCTCGGTGGTCTTCGCCTTCCAGCTGCGGTTGGACCAGAAGACCTTGAGCTGCCAGTCGGACTGGGTGTCGTCGGCGCGGTTCGCGCTCTTGACGCCCTTCGCGAAGGTGCTGAAGTCCTGGTACTGGGTCCACTGGTCGTAGGCGGTGCGCCTGGGGACGCCGACGTCGACGGACTCGATGATGACCGTCGGCTTCTTGCCGGCCCCGCCCTTGCGCTTCCCCTTGCCGCCGCCGAGGTTCTTGAATGCCTCGACCACGTTGTCCTTGGCCCGGCCGGCGCCGGTCTCCAGCGCGGCGCGCAGGGGGCCCTTGCCCTCGGCGAGCTTGCGGCCGCCGTCGAGCGCGAGCTTGGCGAAGCCCGGGCTGTTCCCCTCGGCGATGTCGTTCAGCTTGCCGGTGGTCTCGCCGAGCTTGCGGCCGAAGCCGGCCAGCAGCCGGGTGGCCTGTGCGGCCAGGTACTCCTGCACTTCGGCCTTGAGCCGGTCGGCGGCCTCGCTGTGGGCCACGTCGGTCAGTGGGCCGGTCGCGTCCTTCGCACCGCGCGCGGCGGAGGTCGCGGAGCCGAGAGTCTCGGTCATCACTCACCGCCTCCCTTCGGCCGGCGGGCCCGGGTGTGGCCGGACCCGCCCCTGGCGGGTGCCGCCTTGCGGGCGGCCGTCCTCTTGGCGGCGGACTTCTTCGCCGTCGTCTGCTTCGACGCGGCCTTCTTGGCCGGCGCCTTCTTCGCCGGAGAGCGCTTCGCGGCCGTCTTCTTGGCCGGGGCCTTCTTGGCGGCCTTCTTCGCGGACTTGCGCGCCGGACGGCCTTCGGCCTCGTCGGAAGGAGGCTCCTCCTCGCCCTCCGGCTCGTCGGCGTCCCGCTCCTCGTCCGCCGGCTCCTCGTCGTCGTACTCGTCCCGCGAGTCCTCGTCCTCAGCCTCGCCGGACTCCTCGTTCTCGTCCTCCTCCGGAGCCTCGTCCTCCTCCTCGTCGTCGAGGAGGCCCTTCGCCCGGTCCGTCGCGCCCGAGAGCTGGTCGCGGACCTGTGCGGTACGTCCGTGGAGGCGGTCGGCGAGGGCGTCCATCTGCCGCTCCACCATGGCGCCCGAGGCCGCCTTGCCGACACCGCGCAGGTCCTCGCGCAGCTGGTCACCGATCTCCTTGAGCTGCGGATTGTTGTGCAGCTGCTGGGACACCAGGTCCGCGAGCGCCCGCGGGCTCAGATTCATCCGCTTGCCGGCCACCAGGCTGCCGACGGCGAACGCCATTTTCATCTTCTTCGTACGTCCGAGGACGTATCCGGCCCCTACTGCGAGGCCCAGCCCCACTCGATTCATCGTGTCGTCCCGTTGCCCGTGGCCGCGCCGCCGCGCAGACCGATGTCCAGCCGGTCGAGAAGCTCGTCCTCCTGTCGGTCGAACTCCTCCTCGTCGATCTCGCCCGCCTCCAGTTGCTCCTCGAGCCGGGCGAGTTCCGCCCTGACGGTGGCGGGGTCGTAATAGATCCGTTCCGCCTCGTGCAGCACCTGTCCGATCACCCACCCGCTGCCGCGCACCGGCGCGAAGGGCAACAGGACCAGCTCCTTGATCAGTCCCACGGCGGCCTCACTCCTGAGCGCTGCCCGGGCCGGCGGAGCTGCCCGCGTGCTCGGCGGGGCCGGGCTCGACGAAGCTGTACGGCGGCAGCGGGCCGTTGACGCGCAGCTCGATGTGCGGGTGGTTCTTGCGGACCTGCTCCACCTCCGCCAGGAAGGCCTCGGCGGAGTCGCGCCCCACGAGGAAGGAGACATTGAGCAGCCAGCCGGTGGACTCGGGGCCCGCGCTCACGGCGTCGGCGGCCGGTTCCAGGGCGCGCTGCAGCTCCGCCGCGTCCTCGGCCTCCCGGGCCTTGACCGCGGCGACGACCATCTCGCCGAGCCGCAGCCGCTGTTCGTAGCTGCCGCCGCCCGCCTGCCGGTTGGCCTCGGTCATGGCACGGATCTCCGAGTTCTCGGACATCACGCGGTGCAGGACGGCCTCTTCCTGGTGGGTGGCCTTGACGTTGTACTCGACCTTGCCCTCCAGAGCGCGCAGCCGCTCCTTGTAGTGGTCGGCGCGTTCGGCGAGCACACCGGTGACCGTGTCGTCGTCCGGGGCCACACTGCCGAACCGCATGGGCAGCACCGGCCCGGCAGCGCCCGCCTCGGCGAGCACGCCCTGGTGGGCGAGCAGGTCCTTGCGCTTGGGCCGCAGGCCCTCGGGGGCGTCGCTCACGACAGCCGCCAGATCGCCCTCCTGGAGGACGCGCACCGGGCGGGGCGGGTCGCCGACACCGGTCAGGTCCTCGGGGAGCGCGGGATGTGAACTCGCGGTGATGCCGTATACGTACGTGCTCACTCCTGATCCTCCTTCCTGCGCGAGGACGTGGCCTTGCGGGCGCGCGGCCGGGACTCGGTCTCCCGTTCGCGGCTCTCGCCACGTGCCTGCTGGAAGGCGTCGGAGATGGTCTCCGCCGCTCCGGAGAGCGCACCCTTGGACTTGCCGCGCGCGCCGGACTCGGTGATCTCTCCGACCATGTCGGGCAGGCCGGGGCTCTTGTGCGGTCCTGCTTCCAGGTCGAGGCGGTTGCACGCCTCGGCGAAGCGCAGATAGGTGTCGACGCTGGCCACGACGACACGTACGTCGATCTTGAGGATCTCGATGCCGACCAGGGAGACCCGCACGAACGCGTCGATCACGAGACCCCTGTCAAGGACGAGCTCCAGAACGTCATAAAGGCTGCTGGAGCCGCCGCCTCCACCGCTCTGCTGTGCCGGGACAACGGTCATGCCGACCGCGCCTCCTTGTCTCAGTAGGTTCCGGGCAGGCGGCCTAGCGGCCGCCCGACCTGTGTGCGTCGGCTCGCCCGCGTTCGTAGCGGCGGACGCGCCGGTAGCCGGTCAGTTGTCCCTCGGGGTCCAGATCGACCTGATAGCTCGCCATCAGGCTCATCGTGTCCGGCACGCGGGCCAGTTCGAGGACCTCGACCTCCAGGGACCAGCCGTCCTCCGTCTGTTCGAAGGACGAGACGCTCTCGGCAGACATGCCGGTCAGCTCCGCGAGCTGCATGCGCGCCTGGCGTAGCACCTCCATGGGGTTCGGCCGCCTGTCCGCCGTACTCTTTCTGTCGGTATTTCGTGGACTCTGCGAATTTCTGGTGTCTTTTGTGTCAGCCATGGCCACCTCTGTGACCGGGTGGCCGCATTGGCGCTGGCCAAACCTTCAGGAGGTACGCAACGCGTCGAGCCTGCGCCGGGCCGGTCCCAGGGCGCGGCCGCGGCCCATGATCGCGGCCCAGGGATCGGTGCGGGCCTGCTCGACGGCGTCGGCGATGGTCCACCGGCGGGCGGTGAGGTCCGGGTCGTCCAGCTGGTCCCAGGTGATCGGGGTGGCCACGGGGGCGCCGGGGAGGGCGCGCACGGTGAGGGGCGCGACCGCGGTCTGCGCGTAGGCGTTGCGGCCGACGTCGAGGTAGAGGCGGTCGCCGCGCTGCTTCTTGCGTGCGGCTGTGGTGAGCCGGTCGGGGTGGGCCCCGGCGAGGGTGTCGGCGACGTCGCGGGCGAACTCGCGGACCTCGTCGAAGTCGTGCCGGCCGTTCAGCGGCACGACGACGTGCAGTCCGCGCGAGCCGGTGGTCATCAGTCCCGAGGGGAGCTGCAGCTCGTCGAGGAGTTCCCCGAGCAGCACGGCCGCCTCGCGCACCGCCGCGAAGTCGTCCCTGGGGGTCCCCCCAGGCCCTTCAGGCACCGGGGGAGGGTCCAGGTCGAAGACCATCCGGTCGGGCCGGTCGAGCCGGCCGACCCGGGACAGCCAGCGGTGCAGGGTGAGGCTGGCCTGGTCGGCGAGGTGGAGGAGGGTGGCGGAGTCGTCGCACACGGTGTGGCAGACGGTGCCGCCCTCCTTGGGCACCTCGATGCGGCTGATCCACTCCGGATAGTTGTCGGGGGTGTTCTTCTGCATGAAGCGCGGGCCGTCCAGGCCGTCCGGATGCCGTTCCAGCATCAGGGGGCGGCCGCGCAGATGGGGCAGCATGAACGGGGCGGCGGACCGGTAGTACTCGACGAGGTCGCCCTTCGTGTACTCCTTCTCGCGGCCGTCGCCGTTGCCGGGGAAGAGCACCTTGTCGGCCCGGTGGACCTCCACGGTGCGGCGTCCGGCGCGCACGGTGCGTACGTCGCCGCTCACCGCACGACCGCCTCCTCCACCAGCAGTTTCCCGGCCGCCGCGATCGACTCGGCGTCGATGCCCGCGGCGTGCAGCTGCTGGTCCGGAGCGGCCGAGCCGGGCATCGTACGGACGGCCAGGCGCACCAGTCGCGGTACCGGCCGCCCGTCCAGGAAGGCGTCCAGGACGGCGTCGCCGAGGCCGCCCTCCTCGTGGTGGTCCTCCACGGTGACCAGGCAGTCGGTGTCCTCGGCGGCGCGGCGCAGGGTGCGCCGGTCGACGGGCTTGACCGAGTAGAGGTCGATGACGCGGGCCTGGATGCCGTCCCGGTCCAGCGCGTCGGCGGCGGCCAGCGCCTCGGCCACGGTGACGCCGGCCGCGACGAGGGTCAGCCGGTCGTGCGGGGAGGAGCGCAGTACCTTGCTGCCGCCGATGGGGAACTCCTCGTCGGGGCCGTAGATCACCTGGCTCGCCCCGCGCGAGGTGCGCAGATACCGGATGCCCTCGCAGCCCGCCATCGCGGCGACGAGCTGCGCGGTCTGGTTGGCGTCGCACGGGTACAGCACGGTCGAGCCGTGCACCGCCCGCATCATCGCCAGGTCCTCCAGGCCCATCTGGGACGGGCCGTCCTGACCGATGGCGATGCCCGCGTGCGAGCCGACGAGGTTGATGCCGGCGCCGCTCACGGACGCCATGCGTATGAAGTCGTACGCGCGGGTCAGGAAGGCCGCGAACGTGGCGGCGTACGGCACCCAGCCGCGGGAGGCGAGGCCCACCGCGGCGGCGACCATCTGCTGTTCGGCGATGTAGCACTCGAAGTACCGGTCGGGATGTTCCTTGGCGAAGAGCTCGGCCCGGGTGGAGTCGCCGACCTCGCCGTCGAGGGCCACGACATCGCTGCGCGCGGTGCCGAGGGCGGTGAGCGCCTGCCCGTAGGCGTCCCGGGTGGCGACACCCTTCTCGGGGGTGCCCTTCTCCCAGCGGGGCAGTTCGAGGTGCCCGGCGCGCACGGCGTGCAGCATACGGGTGGCGGTCGGCTCGTGGACGTACACCCGCAGGTCGCGGAGGCCGCCGAGTTCGGCGATCGCCTCGTCGGCGTCCTTGAGGGGCTTGCCGTGCATTCCCTCGCGGTCCTGGGCGGCGCTGACGCCCCTGCCCTTGAGGGTGCGGGCGAGGATCACGGTCGGCTGCCCGGTGGTCGAGAGCGCCTCGCCGTACGCGCGGTCGACGGCATCGACGTCATGCCCGTCCACCTCGATGGTGTGCCAGCCGAAGGCCTGGAAGCGGCGGGCGTAGGCGTCGAGGTCGTGCCCGTGCCGGGTCGGTCCCCGCTGGCCCAGCCGGTTCACGTCGACGATCGCGGTGAGGTTGTCCAGATGCTCGTACGCCGCGTGCTCGGCGGCCTCCCAGATCGACCCCTCGGCCAGCTCGCTGTCCCCGCACAGCACCCACACGCGGTACCCGCCCCGGTCCAGCCGCTTGCCGGCCAGTGCGATGCCGACGCCGACGGGCAGCCCCTGGCCGAGCGACCCGGTGGCCGTCTCGACCCAGGGCAGCCTGCGTGGCGTCGGATGCCCCTCGAGGCGGCTGCCCAGCTTGCGGAAGGTGAGCAGCTCGCCGTCCTCGATGGCTCCGGCCGCCTTGTAGGCGGCGTAGAGAAGGGGCGAGGCGTGCCCCTTGGAGAGCACGAAACGGTCGTTGCCGGGGTGGGCGGGCCGGTCGAAGTCGTAGCGGAAGTGGTGGGCGAACAGTACGGCCATCAGATCAGCGGCGGACATCGAGGACGTCGGATGCCCGGACCCCGCGGCGTCGGCTGCACGGACACTGTCCACGCGCAACTGCTGGGCGAGCTCGACGAGTTCGTCGGTATTCATGAGTCTCCTTCCGCGGGGCTGTCGGAACGTCGCTGCACGGGGCCCGGGGGTTCGGCCGCGTCGCCACCGGCCTGCTCCTCACCGAGCTCAGAAACCGGCTGACCCTCGGGGGGCTCACCACCGGGCTGGTTTTTCGCGGGCTCACCACCCGGCTGGTTCTTCGCCGGCTCCGTGGTCTGCTCCGGTGCCGGAGTGCCGTGCCCGGTCGTGTCGGTCTCTGTGGCCGCACCCGGGCCCGAGGCGGCTGCGGCCGTGGAACGGGGTTCCGGTCGGCCCGGTACTCGGGCCAGTTCCGGTGAGGCCGTGTCCAGGGGAACCGACCAGGAGCGGACGAGTCCCAACTGGACCGCCTGGCGCGGGAGTACGGCGTCCAGGAGCCAGTCCGCGGCGACGCGTACGCGGTTGCCGGGCATGGCTGCCAGGTGGTAGCCACGGGTGACCGCTCCGGCCAGCGGGCCGGGCAGGTGGATGCCGAGCGGGTTGGCGGCGGCCTTCGTGCCGCCGAGGTCGACGACGAAGCCCAGGTCGCGGTGGCGGTAGGCACGCCGTTCACCGACCCCCAGGGACGCGGCGACGTTCTGCGCCGCGACCTTGCCGTGCCGCCAGGCGTGCTGCGCGGTCATCGGCGTGTACGACCCCGGGTTGTCGAGGTCCGGCACCGCGGCCGCGTCGCCGCACGCGAACACCTCGGGGCGGCCCGGCACTTGGAGGTGCGGGTCGACGAGGAGCCGGCCGCGTTCCAGCGGCTGCCCGGTGGACTCGACGAGCGGATCGGGCCGTACGCCCACACACCACACCAGCGTGCGGGTGTCGACGAACTCGCCGTCGGTCAGCAGGACCCCGCCCGGCGTGGCCTCCTTCACGGAGGTCCCCATGCGCACGTCGACGCCCCGCCGGCGGAGCACCCGGTCGGCGGTGTGCGAGAGCCGTTCGTCCATCTCGGGCAGGACGCGCGGCGCGATGTCGAGCAGCATCCAGCGAGGGCGTATCCCCTGCCGGAGCGGGTGCTTGCGCACCTGTGCGTCGGTGTACATCTGCCCGTGCGCGGCGACCTCGGTCCCGGTGTATCCGGCCCCGACCACCACGAAGGTGCACCGCGCGGCGCAGCTCTTCGGGTCGTCCGCGGCGGCGGCGAGTTCCACCTGCCGGGTGACGTGATCGCGCAGGTACAGCGCCTCGGGCAGCCCCCGGAAGCCGTGCGCGTACTCGGCCACCCCCGGAATCGGCAGCAGCTTGTTGACGCTGCCGACGGCGAGCACCAGCCGGTCGTACGCCAGCGTGCCGCCCTCGCCCTCCGGGTCGGTGTAGTGCACGCGCTGCCCGTCGAGGTCGACGGAGTCGGCCTCGCCGAGCACCAGCCGGACGTGCGGCAGGGTGCCGGACAGGGACACGGACACCCGGCGGGGTTCCAGGATCCCCGCGGCGACCTGGGGCAGCAGGGGCAGGTACAGGAAGTAGTCGGTCGGGTTCAGCAGGGTGACGTCGGCCTTGTGCCGCATCAGCCGGGACAGGACGCGGGCCGTCCGGTACCCGGCGAAACCGGCACCGACGATCACGATGCGGGGTCGACTCACGTTCGCCTCCGGCGCTGTCGCGTACGTCGTGCGGAGCCTTCCGCGTCCCCCTGGCCAAGGCCCCCAAACGTCCGCCGGTTTCCGCCGCGGGCGCCGGGTACCCGGAGCGGGCCATCGCCCACTGCCTCCCGGAGGTGTCCCCCATGCCCGAGTACGGCTACTTCCTCTCGTGCGAGGAGTTCGGTCCCGCGGAACTCGTCGAACAGGCGAGGATGGCGGAGCAGGCCGGATTCCAGTCGCTGTGGATCTCGGACCACTACCATCCGTGGAACGACACGCAGGGCCAGAGCCCGTTCGTGTGGTCGGTGATCGGCGCGCTCTCGGAGGCGGTGTCGCTGCCGGTCGAGACTGCGGTCACCTGCCCGACCGTGCGCATCCACCCGGCGGTGGTCGCACAGGCCGCGGCCACCTCGGCGGTGATGCTGAACGGCCGGTTCCGGCTCGGGGTGGGCACCGGTGAGGCCCTGAACGAGCACATCCTCGGGCACGTCTGGCCGCCCGCGCACATCCGCATGGAGATGCTGGAGGAGGCCGTCCAGATCATGCGCCGCCTGTTCACCGGCGAGGAGGTCAGCCACCACGGCACCCACTACACGGTGGAGAACGCCCGCCTGTACACGGTCCCCGACGAGCCCGTCCCGATCGACATCTCCGGCTTCGGCCCGGCCGCGACGCAGCTCGCGGGACGGGTCGGCGACGGCTACATCACGATGATGCCGGACGCCTCGATGGTCGAGCAGTTCCGCAAGGGCGGTGGCGGCGGCAAGCCGGTGATCGGCGGTACCAAGCTCTGCTACGGCACCGACCGCGACGAGGCCGTGCGCACGGTGCACAAGCGGTGGTTCAACCAGTTCCTGCCGGGCGAGATGGGCCAGATCCTGCCCTCGCCGAGGCATTTCGAGCAGTTGGCGCCGCTGGTCACCGAGGAGATGGTGCGCGAGAAGGCGGTGTGCGGGGACGACGTCGACGAGCACGTCTCGGCCCTGCAGGCCTTCGCCGACGCGGGCTTCGACCGGGTCTACGTCAACCAGATCGGCCCCGATCAGCGCGGGTTCTTCGACTTCTACCGTACGAAGGTGCTGCCGCAGCTGCAGCAGTCCTGAGGAAGCCGCGATGAAACTCCACCGCCCCGTCGTCTCCGTCTACACGGTGCCGACCGACGCCCCCGAGGCCGACGGCACGCTGGCCTGGGACTCCACGACCATGGTGATTGCCGAGGTGACGACCGGCGACGAGACCGGCACGGGCTGGACCTACGGCCCGCCGACGGTCGGCGACTTCATACGCGACCAGCTCGCCCCGCTGGTCGAGGGCCGCTCCGCCCTCGACATCCCGTCCGTGCACGACGCGATGTGCCGTTCCATCCGCAACGCGGGCCGCCCCGGGGTCGCCGCGGGCGCGATCTCCGCGGTGGACATCGCACTGTGGGACCTCAAGGCCCGCCTCCTCGGACTCCCCCTGGCCCGGCTGCTCGGGGTCTGCCGCGAGCGGGTCCCGGTGTACGGCAGCGGCGGCTTCACGACGTACCACGACACGCATCTGGCCGCGCAGCTGAACGGCTGGGTGCACGGGCAGCACATCCCGCGCGTGAAGATCAAGATCGGGGAGAGCTGGGGCCGGGCGGTCCCGCGGGACCTGGCCCGCGTCCACGCGGCACGCCAAGTGATCGGTCCCGAAGCCGAGTTGTACGTCGACGCGAACGGCGCCTACACCCGCAAACAGGCCGTCCGCGTCGGCCGCGCCCTGGCCGAGCACGGCGTCGGCTGGTTCGAGGAGCCGGTCTCCTCGGACGACCTGACGGGCCTGCGCCTGGTCCGGGACGCCCTGGTGTGCGATGTGACCGCCGGCGAGTACGGCTACGGCCTGCCCTACTTCGCCCGCATGATCGCGGCGGGTTCGGTCGACTGTCTGCAGATCGACGCGACGCGCTGCGGCGGCATCACGGAGTTCCTGCGCGCCGCCGCGCTCGCCCAGGCGCACGGCCTGGAGGTCTCCACCCACTGCGCCCCGCACGCCCACGCCGCGGCGGCCGCCTCGCTGCCCAACCTGCGCCACATGGAGTGGTTCCACGACCACGTACGCATCGAGGACATGTTCTTCGACGGGGCGCTGGATCCGACGGGGGGTACGGTGCGCCCGACGTACGGCCTGGGCCACGGGCTGACCCTGCGGACCGACGAGGTGGAGGAGTACCGGGTCGGCTGATGCCCTAGCGGCGGGCGAGCCGGGTCAGCCTCCGTGCGGCCAGGGCGCCCGCGCCGACGGTGAGCGCCGCCCCCATCCGGCCGCGGTTGCGGGAGATCCACTCCTGCGCGCTGTCCGGCCGGGACTCCTCGTCGAACCGTCCGTGCGCGCCGAAGTCCCTTCCGTGCGCCCCGTCCGCCGGGGTCCACAGATTGCCGAGTTCGGCGTGCTCGCCCTCGTCCTGCTGGGCGTCGAAGCCGGTACGGGCGAGATAGCGGTCGAGTGCTCCGGGAACCACCGCGTTGGCGATCAGGGTGGCCACCGTGGAACTTCCGACCCAGTACTCGCGCCGCCGCCCGTGCGAGGCCGCGTGCACGATCGCCCGGGCCGCGACCTCCGGCTGGAACACCGGCGCCACCGGCCGGGCCCGCCCCGGCATCCGGCTCAACACCCAGTCGAACTGCGGGGTGTTGAGGGCGGGCAGCTGCACCATCGTCGTACGGACCCCGGTGCCGCTGTGCAGCAGCTCGCACCGCAGCGACTCGTTGAACCCCTGGATCGCGTGCTTGGCCCCGCAGTACGCCGACTGCAGCGGAATCCCGCGGTAAGCGAGGGCGGACCCGACCTGCACGATCGTGCCGCGGTCGCGCGGCAGCATGTGGTGCAGCGCGGCCCGGGTGCCGAACACACAGCCCAGGTACGTCACTTCGGTCACCCGGCGGAATTCGTCCGGGGTGATCTGGGCGAACGGCGCGAACACCCCGGCGAAGGCGTTGTTGACCCACACGTCGATGTGCCCGAACGTGTCGGCGACCTGCTGGGCGGCGTCGTCGACCGCCTTGGCGTCGGCCATGTCGACGGTGACGACGAGGGCCTCGCCCCCGGCGCGCTGCACCTCGTCGGCGGCCGCGGCGAGGCCCTCACGTCCCCGGGCCAGCAGGGCGACCCGGTCGCCCCGGGCGGCGAAGGCCAGGGCCGTGGCCCGGCCCACGCCGCCGCTGGCCCCGGTCACGACGACTGCTTTGCGGCCCCCCGGCACGGGCACCCCCAAACGCCTGCGCACGACTCGTCACCCCCGGCGGTGCGGCTGCTCGGGGTCGATGTCGTCCGGGCGCGGCGCCGGGGTGCCCGAACCGCCCGGTTCGCCCGCGAGGGGTGCGCCCGCGGCCCCGCCCGGTGCGACCGGCGGCACCGGCGGATACGGCGCCCCGAGTCCGCTCGGCGGCGCGGCGGGCGCACGGCCGCCCACGACGGGGTCGCCCTGGCTCGCGGCGGCCGGCACCGCCTCCCGCTCCGGTGTGGCCCGGGACGCGGAGGGCCGGGCCGCATCACGCAGGACGTAGGCGACGGCGCCGAGGATCACCGCGGTGATCAGCGCGGCGGCCCAGTCGGGCAGGCCGATCGCGAGGGCCAGTCCGATGGAGAGTGCGAGGGCCGCGCCCGCGTACAGGGCGACGGCTCCGGACACGGCGTACAGCATCGCCCTACGCCGCTGCTTGCGAGTCTGTTCGCGCAGTTCGTCGCGCACGGTCTCGCGCGCCACCTGCGCCAGCTCGTCGACCAGGTGCCTGTCCAGGTGCTCCAGATGATCCAAGCCTTCCATGGGAGCCGAGTACCCGTACGGGCGTACGGATAACGCGGTCCGTCACGGCCGGAAAGCGGTGCGTCAGCCCAGGGCCGCCGGGTACCCGGCCCGCTCGCACGACCGCACGACCAAAACCCTCACAGACCCCTCTACAGGAGTTGCAGGATGACCGAGCGCACCGATGTGGTGGAGCTGCTCAAGGGGCAGCACACCCGGATCCGAGAACTGTTCGACGAGGTGGCGAACACCAAGGGCAGGGACCGCAAGCGGCACTTCCACGACCTCGTCCGACTCCTCGCGGTGCACGAGACCGCCGAGGAAGAGGTCGTCCATCCCTTCGCCCGCAAGAACATCGACGGCGGCGAGCTGGTCGTCAAGGACCGGATCGAGGAGGAGGAGAAGGCCAAGGCTGCCCTGTCCCGGCTGGACGACATGGACCCGGACTCGCCCGAGTTCCTGGACCAGTTCGCGGCCCTGCGCCAGGACGTGCTCGCCCACGCCGACAACGAGGAGCGGTACGAGTTCGCCCACTTCAACCGGGTCGCCGACCGCGACAGGCTGGAGACCCTGGCCCGCGCCGTGCAGGCGGCCGAGGCGCTGGCGCCCACGCGTCCGCACCCGGGCACCGACACCGCCCTGAAGAACGTGGCGGTGGGCCCGGTCGCGGCCGTCATCGACCGCACGCGTGACGTCGTACGCAAGGCGATGGGCTGATCCACGCCGCGGGGCGGCCGGGCCGAGGACGATCTCCCGAAACGATCGGAAGTGATCTCCTCGCCCGGCCGCCCCAACTAGGCTCTGCGCATGGACATTCTGGGAGCCACGCTGCGCATCTGCGTCGACGACCTGGAGACCGCGGTCCCGTTCTACGAACGTCTGGCGGGCGGCAGAGCCCAACGTTTCGAACGCGGCGGCGTCCAGGTGGCCGCGGTCGGCTGCTTCCTGCTGATGAGCGGTCCCGCGGCGGAGCTGGACGTGCTGCGCAAGATCTCCGCCACGATCGCCGTCAAGGACGTCGAGGAGACCCACCGGGTGCTCACCGAACTCGGCGCGCACATCGTCGCAGGCCCGGTGCCCACGCCGGGGGGCCGCAACCTGATCGCGATGCACCCGGACGGCATGGTGTACGAGTACGTGGACCGCAACGTGTAGGTCCTCACGCCTCCGGCGGTCGCATACGGAAGTCGTAGTGGGCCGGGAGCGGATCGTCGGTCAGTCTCGACCACAGGCGGCCGATCGCCTCCGCTCCCTCCCGCAGGTCGGCGACCTCGAAGCCCGCCCGGAAGACGTCCAGGGCCTCCTCCCGCAGCCCCTCCGCCAGCAGCAGCCCCGCCTCGATAAGCCGGAACCGGCCGCGCGCCCGGGTTGCGGGGTGCAGCCGTTCCCAGACCCCGCGCGCCTGAGCGGTGCGGCGTACGGCGAGCAGTGCCTCGATCGCCTCGCGGCCCAGCGCGGCCGTGGCCGCCGTCCAGCGTTCCCCGCCGTCGCGCCGCTCGTGGCACAGGTCGTCGAAGGCGTCCGCGTACCGGTCCGCGGCCCGTTCGTGGTTGCCGCTCTCCTGGTCGGCGACGGCGAGGCAGCGCAGCAACGGCCAGAGCGACGGGGCGAGTCCGAGGGCCCGCTCCCAGCTGCGCACCGCCTGCGCCCGGTCGCCGGCGTGCCACTGGGCGACACCGAGGTGGTACTCGGTGAGCGGGGTCGCGGGCGCGGTCTCCAGCATGTCCCGCCAGTGCGGGGCGACCAGCGTCTCGCCGGGGGGCCGCACCCGGCGCGGCTCGGGGAAGGCACCGGTCCGCAGCAGTTGCCGCCAGGGCTCCTGGGCCTCGCCGAGCGTGCTTTCGTCGAAGGGCGTGCCGGGCAGCTTCCAGTCGGCGCGCAGCACTTCGAGGGCGCCCCAGCCGGAGCCCACGGCGAGGATCTCGCCGGGTTCGGCGTCGGCGTGCGGCTTCCAGGCGGCGTGGGCGGAGTCGACGTCGGCGCGCGGGAGGGCGGCTTCCAGACGCGCCTCCACTTCGTCGGCGGCCTCCGGGGAGCTGAGCGGGCCGTAGGCCTCCAGCCACGACACCTCGCTCTCCGGTTCCAGCCGTACATGCTCCAGCTGGGTGCGGGCTAGCCCGGCCTGGATCTCCGAGTAGCCGCCCGTGCCGGGTTCGGTGAGCCATTGCTGCCAGCGGCGCCCGCCGGGTCCCTTACCCCAGACGAACAGCTTGCGTCCGCGCAGCAGGTCTGTGGAGGTCTGCACCAGACCGTGCCCGTCCTCGTCGAGGGCGGCGATCCAGCGCCGTCGCTCATCGGGCAGGTCGTAGAAGTAGTCCGCGGCGTAAGGGAGTCGCTGCACCTCGGCGCACGACGGTGCGGGCACCTTCCGCAGACGCCGCTCGTACCCGAACTGCCAGGCCTCCTCGGCGGGCGCCAGCACCCGGCGCTCCTCCGGTACGGCGATGTTGGACCACCAGTAGGCCGGCACGGGCCGCTCGTGCGGGTTGCGGATGCGCACGCCGACGTACAGGAAGCCGGAGTCCTCCGGCAGCCACAGGTCGACCTGGAAGGGCAGGTCGCGCAGCCGCTCCCACTCCCACAGCCGGAGCATCTCGCCGCCGTCGGGGGCAGGGACGCGGGCGGCGTGCAGCGGGGAACAGGAGAGGGTGGTGTGGCCGGTGGCGCCGATGTTCCATTCGATGCCGCCGGAGAACCAGGCGCCGTTGAGGGCGAAGTCGGCCGGCTGGAACACCGGGTTGCGGTACAGGAGTTCACGGCCGGTCGGCTTGTGCAGGAGGGAGGCGACACGGCCGCCGAGCCCGGGCAGCACGGTGGCGCGCAGTCGGCCGTTCTCGATCACGAGGGCGTCGAAGTCGCGGGGTTC
Source organism: Streptomyces sp. NPDC051172 (assembly GCF_040682555.1). Classification (NCBI taxonomy): domain Bacteria; kingdom Bacillati; phylum Actinomycetota; class Actinomycetes; order Kitasatosporales; family Streptomycetaceae; genus Streptomyces; species Streptomyces sp. NPDC051172. The sequence goes on along the minus strand of NZ_JBFBBE010000022.1, from coordinate 16,207 downwards.
ACGCGCCCGCCCGTACCCGTCCCGGACCCGCACCGGCAGCAGACTGCGCAGCGGTTCGTAGCCGACCTGCCGGGCCATCTCCCGCGGCAGCTCGTCCCGGTCCCGGTCCTCGATGCGGTGAACCCCGTGCAGCAGCCGCAACGGGGGCAGCGGATTGTCCGGCCCCAACTCCGCGGCGGGCAACGTCAGTACCTCACGTCGGATGCTCGTCACGATCACCATGGAAGCCGCTCACCGGTGAGCCGGCCAGGGGCCCTACCGGTCAGGATTCCGCAAAGGGGGAACTGGCAGCGCCCCGCAGGGGCGCGGGGCTGTATCCATGTGCGGCTCCGCCGCGTGAGCGCGATCAACCACGAGGCGCAGCAGACAAACGACAACCCGTCGCTGCAATCAGAGCGAAGCGCCCCGCATCTCGGCGGTGATCGCCCAACGCTCATGATCCCGCCAGTCCCCGTCAATAAAAATCATCTTCGGCGAGAACCCCTCAAGCCGAAAACCACACGCGCGCGCCAGCGCAACGGACGCCGTGTTCTGCGGCTGCGCATTGATCTCCAGCCGATGCAACCGCATCGGCCCGAACGCGTACCCCACCACCAGGTCAAGGCCCTCCCGCATCAGCCCGCGCCCGGCGGCGTGCGCGAAGGCGCCGTAGCCGAGCGCGCCGCACTGGAAGCCGCCCTCGACGATGTTGTTGATGTTGATGTACCCGGCGATGGCCCCGGCCCCCTGCGCACCGTCCTTCTCGCAGACGAGGAACCCGGCCTTGGTCGGGTCCTCGATCAGCCGGCCCGCGTACGCGGTGTACGCGCCCGCGGTGTCCGGCGGGAACAGCCAGGGGTGGTGCAGGTCCTTGCTCTCGCGGGCACGGGCGGTGAACTCGGCACCGTCCTCGTAGGTGAAGTGACGTATACCCACGCGGGGGCCTTCGGCGAGGTAACCGGATGCGGTGTGCGGCATCCCGCCACCCTACGGCGGTCTAACGCGTCCGCCTCATGAAATACGCCCCGAGGAACGAACCGATCGCCGCCGCGACGAGCAGTGCCGTCGACAGGGGCATCGTGACCTCGGGGACCAGGAGGCGGATCCTGGTTGGGCGGGTGTTCTGGAAGATGAAGGTCAGGGCGAAGACGGCGAGCAGCAGGACGGTCACCCGGCCGGGCGTCACCGCCTGGCACCCGGCTCGGAGGTCTTCGGGCTCATGCCACCAGGATGCGCCCGAAGACCCCCTTGCGCACGGCGAGGAGCGCCCGCGGGGCGACTCACCCGCCGAGCACGGGCAGCTCCAGCACGCCGGTGTTCCCGGGCGCGCTCGCCACGGTCACCGCCTTGATCCCACGGTTGCCGAAGTACGCGTCGTCGCTCGCCGCGATCACGAACTGCAGCCGGTGCCCCTTCTGGTACCGGTGCACGATGCCCGGCAGGCTCACGGTGAAGCTCCTGGTCACATCCGGTACCCGGACCGGCGCGACCAGCCGGTGCACCAGCGTCTTGGTGCCGTCGGGCGCGAGGTCGTACAGCTTGGCGAACAGGACGAGCCGGTCGGCGGCGTTGTCGGAGTCCTGGGCCTTCGCGGCCTGCGGGGAGTCGACCCGGAGCGTGGCCCGCGGGGCGCCGACCACATCGGTGGTGCGGGTGAGCGGTTCGCCGGTCCAGGCGAGGTAGGTGCCCTCGGTGTCGAACGGCGCGGGGTCCGGCAGCCCGCCGAGCGCGGCCAGCGAGGTCTCGGAATGGCTGGTGGGAGTCAGCTGGTTGGCGTACGTACGGCTGCCCAGGGCCACCTTCTTGCCGTTGTCGACGAGTTTGCCGTCTCCGGAGAGATACAGCTTCCGGCTGAGGGCGGGCAGGTGGTCGGCCGTGGCGTATGCGTGGGCGGGGTCGGTGATCCAGTCGCGGTAGTAGGCGAAGGCCGGTCCGGTGTCGCTGTGCTGCCCCCGGAGGTAGTGGTCGAACCAGGACAGGATCCGCCTGCCGACATAACTGGCGTCCAAGTTGCCCTGGGCGAGGTTGAGTTCACCGTCCACCATGCCGCCGCTGTGCCCCCAGGACTGCCAGATCATCGCGGCGGGAGTGCCCTGGGCCTTGAGTGTCTTGTACGTCGCGGTCGCCTCGTTGAGGTTGAAGAGGCTGTCGGCCTGCCCCTGGATCAGCAGGGTGGGCGCCTGGACCCGGTTCAGGTACGCCGCCGGGGAGACGCTGTGGGCGTAGGCGAGCATCGCGGCGGTGGGGCCCGCGCGGTAGCTGCCGGAGTTCAGGGTGCGGATGGTGGCGCAGGCCCGGGTGACGAAGTGCAGACAGGTGAGGGAGTTGATCCGGGAGGGGTCGAGGTTCGGCTGCGTGAGCGTCTGGCCCTCGCCGAGGAGGTAGAACCCGTTGGTCCACTGCCACTTGAAGGCGCCGGGTACGGTGCCGCCGGCGTTGTTCGGGTCCAGCGCGTAGGCGAGGTTGTTCCAGGTGACCAGGGGGATCAGCGCGTCCACCCGGTGGTCGACGGCGGCCGTCGCCAGCTGGATGGCACCGCCGTACGAGCCGCCGATCATGCCGACCCGCGGGTCGCCCGCTCCGTCAAGGGTGACGAAGTCGGCCCTGGTGCCGTCGTCGGCGGCGCGCTTGCCGCCCAGGAAGTCGATCAGCCGGGAGGCAGCGGTGCCGTCGATGCCCGGGTCGTCGAGCGAGATCAGACAGCCGGAGCGGCCGAAGCCGAGCCCGGAGTAGATCAGGGACACATAGCCGCGCGAGGCCAGGGCCTTGCCGATGGCGTCGGTGGTGCCGTCGGACTTGCTGCCGCCGAAGCCGTTCGTGGCGAGCACGGCCGGGGCCCGGTGGGAGCTGTCGACGCCCGCCGGGCGGTAAAGGTCGGCGTCGACGGCGCAGCGGCGGCCGCCGGCCTGGACGGTGAACTTCAGTGCCGTGACGCTGTACTGGCCTGCCGCGGACACGGGAGGGGTGAGTGCCTGGGGCGCGGCGAGCGCCGCGCCCAGGGCGAGAGCGAGCGGAGCCCGGGATCTGAACACGCGTCGGGACACTGAGACCTCCACACTCAGGACAGCCCTGCTTACCGACCAGTAAGTAACCACCGCTTGTCATGGTGTGACACGCGTTATACGAGGTCAATCGCCCAGACGAGTGTTCTTGACGGATATTCAGTGAAGACGATCGCCCGTTCGGCTCAGAGAAGGGCAGGCTCGTCGAGCGTCAAGGTGCCCGCTTCGGCGTCGAGTTCGGCCCGCACACCGAAGGGGATGGTCAGCGCGCCCTCGCAGTGGCCGAAGCCGAACTCCTCGACGACGGGCACGCCGAAGTCCCCGAGCCGGTCCGCGAGGACGGCGCGCACTTCCTCGTAGGGACCGCACTTCACCCACGACCCGAGCGCGATCCCGTTGACGCCGTCGAGCCATCCACTGCGCAGCAGCTGGGTCAGCATCCGGTCGATGCGGTACGCCCGTTCGCCGACGTCCTCGATCAGCAGCAGCCCACCGCGGGCACCCTCGTGGGCGTGTGGCGTCCCGAGGTCGGAGGCGAGCATGCTCAGACATCCGCCCAGCGTGACGCCCCGGGCCCGCCCCGTCACCAGAGCGGTGCCGGCGGAGACGAGGGTGCGGACCCTCTCCGGAGCGAACAGGGTGGCTTTGAGGTGTTCCTGCGCACGGGCGTGCTTGATGAAGTCGATCCCGGCGGCCGCCGGTCCGTGCAGGGTGACCAGGCCCAGCCGGTTGGCGAACGCCTGGTGCAACACCGTGATGTCGCTGAAGCCCACGAACACCTTGGGCCCGGCGGCCCGCATCGCGTCCCAGTCGAGCAGGTCGACCATCCGCTGCGCCCCGTACCCGCCCCGCGCACACAGCACCGCGTCCACCGAGGGGTCGCACCAGGCGGCCTGCAGATCGGCGGCCCGGTCGGCGTCCGTGCCCGCCAGGTAGTCGAACTGGCCGTGCCGGTCCGGCACATGGGGTGCCACCAACGGGTCGAGGTCCCATCCCCGCAGCACGTCGAGACCGGCCTGCACCCGCTCCTCCGGCACCGGACCGCTGGGCGCGACGACGGCCACACGGGCGCCGGGGGCCAGCCGGGACGGGCGCAGGAGTTCTCTCACTTGGTCAGCTCCAATGTGGGGACACCGCGCGGGCTCAGCCCGAAGACCTGGGCGTAGAGGGAGAGTTCGGACTCCAGGACACGGATCATGGTCTCCGCCCGCCGGAACCCGTGCCCCTCCCCCTCGAAGGCGAGGTACGCGTGCGGCACCCGCCTGCCCTCCATCCGCGCCAGGAACCGTTCGCACTGGGCGGGCGGGCAGATCACGTCGTCCAGGCCCTGCAGCAGCAGGAAGGGTGCGGTGATGCGGTCGGCGTGCTCGGCGGGCGAGCGCTCCGCGTACCGGCCGGGCACCTCGGCGAGCGGCCCGACCAGGGTTTCCAGGTACTGCGACTCGAAGTCGTGGGTCTCCCCCGAGCCCCAGCCGGCCAGGTCGAGGATGGGGTAGAGGATCGTGCCGCAGGCGTAGACGTCGGTGGCGGCGAGGGAGGCGGCCGAGGTCCAGCCGCCCGCGCTGCCACCACGGATCGCGAGCCGCTCGCGGTCGGCGGTGCCCTCGTCGGCGAGGGCGAGCGCGACGGCCGCGCAGTCCTCGACGTCGACCACGCCCCACTGCTCGCGCAGCCGGTTGCGGTACTCGCGCCCGTGCCCGGTCGAGCCGCCGTAGTTCACCTCGGCGACACCGATGCCCCGGGAGGTGAAGTAGGCGATCTCCAGGTCGAGCACGAGCGGCGCCCGGCTGGTGGGGCCGCCGTGCACCCAGACGACGTACGGCGGCAGCTCGTCGCCGGGCGAGATGCAGCGCGGGTTGTGCGGCGGGTAGATGTGCGCGTGGATGTCGCGCCCGGCGGGGCCGGTGAAGGTGCGGATCTGAGGTTCGGGATAGTAGGCGGGGTCGACCGCGTCCTCGTGCTCGGCGCCGATCACGCGGGCCCGGCCGGCCCGGGTGTCGAGCTCCACCACCTCGTACGCGCTGCGCGGGCTCGCTCCGACGGTGACGACACGCTCGCCGTGCGCCGCGAGCGTGGACGCGAACTCGGTCCACGGCCCGGCTGCGTCGACGACCTCGCCGGTCTCCGGGTCGAGGATGCCGAGCGCGGTGGCGCCGCGGCCGTGCACCACGGCGATCAGTCCGCTGTCCAGCGGGGCGAACCAGCGCTGTCCGAGCTTCCACAGCGGCCCGCCGAACTCCTCCTCACGCGGACAGAGGGGGACGCCGTCACGGTAGAGGTTCCACCAGCCGGTGCGGTCGCTCGCGTAGAGGAGCGAGCCGTCCGGGGCCCAGTCCGCCTGGGCGATCGACTCGTCCGGACCGCCGGCGAGCGTGCGTGCCTCCCGCAGGGTGCCGTCCTCGGCGACCTGGGCCAGGACCAGTTCCGTGCCGTCCCACGGCATCAGCGGATGGTCCCAGGCGAGCCAGACCGCGCTGCGCCCGTCGGGCGAGACACGGGGACCGGTGACGAACCGGTGCCGGTCGTCGGTGAGCTCGCGCACGGCATCCCGGTCCTGGGCCGCCGAGCCGTCCAGCGGCACCGCGGCCAGGACGCGGCGCACATCGGTGGGTCCGTCGCCGGTGAACTCCTCCAACACGCACCACACTTCGCCCCGCTGCACGTGCAACTGCGGCTCCACCCAGCGCAGTCCGCCGCCCACGAGCGACACGGGTGTGAGGGGCCGCGGTTCGCTTCCGGGCTCGTAACGGTAGAGCCGCTGGTCGGCGAAGTTCACGAACACCACGAGCGGCCGTCCGTCCACGACCGTCCCGGCCCAGGGCTGTCCGCCGTACTCGATGACGCGGCTGCGGACGTTCCAGGGTGCGGGCAGCAGCGGCTCCTCCTCGCCGTCGGCGCGCCGCCGCACCAGGGTGCGGCGGCCGCCCTCGGTGGGGCGTGGCTCGGTCCACCACGCCTCGTCGCCCACGAAGCCCACGTACTCGGGCCGCCCGTCGTGCGCGGCGGCGAGCGCCGCGTCGATGGGCGAGGGCCAGGAACCGTACGGCAGTCTCTGCACGTTCTCCCCCAACTCGCCTAGGCCGTCCGCAGGAAGCGGTCGAGGACGCGGACACCGAAGTGCAGCGCCTCGACCGGGACCCGCTCGTCGACCCCGTGGAACATGGCCTGGTAGTCGTAGCCCTCCGGGAGCCTCAGCGGTGTGAAGCCGTACCCGGTGATGCCGAGCCGCGAGAACTGCTTGGCGTCCGTGCCGCCCGACATGCAGTACGGCACCACGTGCCCCTCGGGCGCGAACTCCTCCACGGCAGCACGCATCTTCGCGTACGTCGGCGAGTCCAGCGGCGCCTGGAGGGCCACCTCACGGTGGTGGAACTCCCAGTCCACGTCGGGTCCGGTGAGCTGGTCAAGGGTCGTGCGGAACTCGTCCTCGCCGCCGTGCAGATACCGCCCGTCGACATACGCGACGGCTTCCCCGGGGATCACATTGACCTTGTAACCCGCGTCCAGCATGGTCGGGTTGGCGCTGTTGCGGACGGTCGCCTCGACGAGCCCCGCGGCCGGACCGAGCTTTCCCAGCAGCCCGTCGATGTCGTCCAGGTCGACGTCGAGGCCGTAGAGCGCGGCGAGTTCGGTCAGAGCGGCCCACACGGTCGGTGTCGGCCGCAGCGGCCACTCGTGCTCACCGATGCGGGTGACCGCGGCGGCGAGACGGGTGACCGCGTTCTCCCTGTTCACCTTGGAGCCGTGTCCGGCCCGCCCGCGCGCGGTCAGCTTCAGCCAGCCCGTGCCGCGCTCACCGGCCGCGATCGGGTAGATCTGCCGCCCGCTGCCGTCGTGGAAGGTGAACGCCCCCGACTCGCTGACACCCTCGGTGCACCCCTCGAACAGCCCCGGGTGCTGATCGGCGAGGAACCCGGAACCGTCGCGGGCGCTGTCCTCCTCGTCGGCGGTGAAGGCGACGACGATGTCACGCCGGGGCCGCACACCCTGCCGCGCCCAGCTCCGCAGCACGGCCAGGATCATGGCGTCCATGTTCTTCATGTCGACGGCGCCGCGGCCCCACACCACCCCGTCGCGGACCTCTCCGGAGAAGGGGTGCACGGTCCAGTCGTCGGCCCTGGCGGGTACGACGTCCAGGTGACCGTGAAGGAGCAGCGCGTCGGCGGCCGGGTCGGTCCCCTCGATGCGCGCGACGACATTCGTGCGCCCCTCGGTGCGCTCCAGCATCGTGGGTTCGAGGCCCGCGCCGGCCAGTTGCTCGGCGGCGTACTCGGCGGCGGGCCGCTCCCGGCAGTCGCCGCCGCCGCGGTTGGTGGTGTCGATGCGGATGAGGTCAGAGGTGAACTTCACGACCTCGTCCAGAGCCTGCTGGTCAGCCATACTGCTCCTCCACGGCGGCCGAGACGATCGTGGTGACCGCCTTGAAGGTACGGATCCCCTCGTACATCGTCTCGCTGGTGTACGCCACTTTCCGCTCCCCGATCCGGCCGACGCCCGGCACGACGGTGGCGGCCATGGCGAGATGCTCGGCGTCGAATTCGAGCGCGACGGTGAACGGCCCCGCCTGGACGGGCTGGTGGCGGACCGCCAGCCGAGCCGCCTCCTTGGCGGCGGCCCGGATGTCGGATGCGGTCCTGGCCGGCGTACGGCACACGGCCGCGTACCGCGACACATGGTCCTTGACGGCGACCTTCAGCGCCTCGGGCGCATACCCGAGGGCGTCCTCGCAGGCCACGTCGTCGCCGGTGACGAGGGTGACGGGCACCCCGTACTCGGCGACGACATGCGCGTTGAGCAGGCCCTCACTGGCGCGTACGTCGTTCAGCCACACCCCGGTGATGGAGTTGGCGAGGTAGGTGTGGGCCAGGACGCCCTCCATCCCGGCACCCGCGTGATAGCCCACGAAGGCGATGCCGTCCACGTCCCCGTGCTGCACGCCCTCGACCATGGAGAGGGACTTGTGCCGCCCGGTGAGCATCTCCGTCCGCTCGTCGAGCTGCTCGAGGAGCAGGTTGCGCATGGTCCAGTGGGCCTCGTTGACGAGGACCTCGTCCGCCCCGCCGTCGAAGAACCCCAGCACGGCGGCATTGACGTCCGAGGTGAACATCGAACGGCACCGCTCCCACTGCGGTGTCCCCGGCAGCACGTCGGCCGGCCAGGTCACCCCCGTGGCGCCCTCCATGTCGGCGCTGATCAGGATCTTCATGGAGCGCCACGTTACGCGCCGCGGGGGAAACCGGCCAGGAAGCAGAGGTCAGAGCGTACGGCGGAACAGGTCCAGCAGCGCCACCCGGTGCCTTCGACCACAGGCGCGCGGCCATGGCGATAGAGGACATCGGGGACGAGGACCATGTAACCGGCCGCGGCGAGGCGGTCGGCCGTCGACCTCAGGTGCTGGAGCAGGACGGCGGGGTGCGGGGCGTTGTCGTCGGGGCGGGCGAGGTAGGCGTCGGAGGTCGGGATGTCGACGGAGGTTCCCTGGTCGGCGGTCATGGGAGGTGAGTTCCTTCACGCGGGCGGCGGGGACCGGGACACCGGGCGTCTCGAAGAACCAACGCTGGCTCTCCTCCTGGCTCAGCCCCTCGTCCGGCCGCTCCCCCCATGTACGGCTGTACGTAGACCGGCTGCCGGGCTCGGTGCGATGCCCTCAGCTCGTGCGCCCCGCCACCAGCCACTTGGACGGCAGCACGATCCGGTTGCCTTCGGCGTCGAACTCGGTGGTGGTCAAGGGGAGTTCGCCGCTCGCGAGGACGGTGAGGCCGGCCGTGCGCAGATACTCGGGCACGGCGTCGTCGGCGACTTCACCGGGGGCGATGCCGTGCCGGAAGATCGGTGCGAGCTTGGCCGGTGGTCCGGCGGGGCTCTGCGCCAGGCCCAGCAGGACGGGCTTGGCGGCCTCGGAGAGTTCGACGAGGAAGACCCGGCCGCGCTCCCCGACCAACGCGGCGATCCCGTCCACCATGGGCTGCCGGTCGTCCGGTTCGGCCTGGTGCAGGACGCCGCGCACATAGACGTTGGCGTCGCCGATCTCGGCGTGCAGCGTCTCCGTCTCACTCTTCTCGACGGCGTCCAGCACGCGGTACGTCGCCTGTCCGGCGGGGTCGGCGTGCCGGGCGTGGTCGACGGCGGCAGCGGACAGATCCGCGCCGACCACACGCCTGAAGCGGTCGGCGAGGAAACGGGTCTGGGTGCCGTTGCCGCAGCCGAGGTCCACCATCGCAAGGCTGGGATCGGCGAGGTGCGGTTCGAACAGGACCAGATGTATCCCGACGGTCAGGGTGGGCTCCGCGTCCCAGAACACGGCCCCCTGTTCCTCCGGGGCTGCACGCCAGAAGCCCTCCCAGGCCTCGCGGTACCGACTCGTCACGCTCATGCCCAACTCCCCAGGGTGCGACGTACTGGCCCGATTCAAGTGACGGGCGAGTACGGTCTATCGCGCCCCGGTCACGGCTACAAGCGCGCGGCGCATTCCTTCACTCCGCATTCGAGAGGCGTGCGCCCCCGGGCGCCCCTGGCCTGCCTGATGTGCAGTCAGCAGGTGTCCGTCGTGCGGTCAGCACCGGGGCAGGGTCAGTTCGAACCAGACGGTCTTGCCCGCCTTCGTACGGCTGGTGCCCCACTCGCGGGCGAGGGCGCTGACCACGCGCAGTCCGCGTCCGAACTCCTCCTCCGGGCCGGCGCTGCGCAGGGTCGGCAGGTCATGGTCGTCGTCGTCCACCTCGCACAGCAGGGTGTCGCCGCGGACGAGCCGCAGTTCGACGGGGCAGCTGTGGGAGTGCCGTACGGCGTTGGTGACGAGTTCGCTGACCAACAGCTCGGCGTTGGGGGCCAGTTTGGCGAGCCCCCAGTCGTGGAGCTGTTCGCGGACGACGGCACGCGCGCGGCCGACCTCGATCGGATCGAGGGCCAGCCGCCACTCGGCGACGTCGTCCGGCTCGATGCCGTTGAGGCGAGCCATCAGCAGAGCCACGTCGTCCTTGCGGCCGCCGCGGCCCGCTTCTGAAAATGTCGCAGCGAGGGCGCGGATGATGGAGTCGCACGCGTCGTCCATGGAGGCGGCCGGGTGGGCGGCGGACTCGCTGAGGGTCGCGAGGCCCACGCCGATGTCCTCGCCGCGCACCTCGACCAGTCCGTCGGTGCACATCACGATGCGGTCCCCGGGCTCCACGCGCACGCGTACCGCTTCGAAGGGCACTCCGCCGACGCCGATGGGCGCACCCGTCGGCAGGTCGAGCAGCTCGCTGCGGCCGTCCCCGGCACGGACCAGCACCGGCGGGATGTGGCCTGCGTTGGCGATGAGCAGTTCGCTCGCGATCGGGTCGTAGACGGCGTACAGACACGTCGCCAGGTAGGTGTCGCCGAGGCGCTGGGCGAGGTCGTCGAGGTTGCGCAGGAGCTGGGCGGGCGGCAGGTCGAGGGCGGCCATGGTCTGCACGGCCGTACGCAACTGTCCCATCATGGCGGCCGAGTTGAGGCCGTGGCCCATGACGTCGCCGACGACCAGTGCGGTGCGGGCACCGGGCAGCTTCACGGAGTCGAACCAGTCGCCGCCGACCCGGCCGAGGAGCGTGCCCGGCAGATATCGGGTGGCGATGTCGCAGCCCGCCATGCGCGGCGGGATGTGCGGCAGCATGCTGTCCTGGAGGGCCTCGGCGACGGACTCCTGGTACGTGTACATGCGCGCGTTGTCGAGCACGAGGCCCGCGCGGGCGGCGAGTTCGGCGCCGGTGACCCGGTCCATGTCGTTGAACTCGACGCGCTCCGGGTGGCGCAGCAGGATCATGAAGCCGAGCACCACGTTGCGTGCCTTCAGGGGCACGATCAGCATGGAGCGGTTGGTGATGAGCGGCCGGATGTCACGCTTCTCGAACTGCGAGGCGATGGCATGGCCCATCTCCTCGCTGATGCGCGGCACCAGGACGGGCTCGCCGCTGGTCATGCACTGGAAGAACGGCGTGTGCGCCGGGAAGGGCATGGCTTCGCCGACCGGGACGACGTCGTCCCAGCGGCCCGGTTCGTCGGTGTGCTCGAGGGCGACCCGGTGCCACATCGTGGTCGTGTCCGGCACGCCGTCCGGGAACCCCTCGCCGGCGACGACCTGTTCGCGCAGATAGGTGCCGGCGACGTCCGTGAAGCGCGGGACGACGGCCTTGCTGACCTCGATGATGGTCGTGGCCAGGTCGAGTGAGGTGCCGATCTTCCCACTGACCTCGTTGAGGAACTCCAGGTGTTCGCGTACGGCGGCGTACTCGAGGTCCTCGGCGTCGTCGGCGAGTTCGTGCGGTAACGGCAGGCCCTCGGCCGCCGCCCGCGCCGCCCGCTCGCGCCGGGCCTTGCGCTCGATGCGCCGCGGGACGCCCCAGTCCGGGGTGACCGGTACCCGGTCGTTCTGGCTGAACTCCAGGACCGGATAGCCCAGTTCGAGGACCTGCGCGACGATGCGGGCGCTTTCGTCGACACTCATGCTGGGCAGGATCTCGGGCAGCCTGCGGGCCAGCTCCTCGGCACCGGGGAAGTCCGTGTGCAGGGCGAAACCGGGTGCGATCCGCTCGAACGCCAGGTCCCCTTCGCTGCCGTCAGGTTCGTCCTGGCGGAGTCCCGCGGTATCGGCGGCAAGCACGAGCAGCCGCTCGCGCCCCGGGCCCACCAGGGGGTACGCCCACCACAGCACATCCACGCGCGCGTGGACGACGTCGTGTTCCGGGACGGTGAGCCGGGCGCGGCCCGCGGCCGGGTAGGAGAGCCTGCCGTCGAGGGACGACTCCAGGTCGGGGCCGAGTCCGTCGTACGCACCGTACGACCCGTACGGGCTGATGTCCTCGTCCTCGGGCAGTGCGCCGGAGACGGGCAGCAGGTCCAGCGCGGCGCGGCCTATCGCGTCGTCCTTGGGAACTCCGAAGAGCCGGCCCGCGCCCCTGCTCCAGTGGGAGACGAGGCCGTCACGGTCCACCACGACCACGGCCAGCGGGATGCGGCCTGCCACGGCGGATGCCGTCGCCGCGCCGGTCCCAGCTCCGCGGCTGGGAGGCGTGTCCCTCTCGGTGCCACGGTCGGTGCCATTGTCCATGGCCCAGGCCCTCTCTCCCCACGGCTCCGCAAGATCTGTGCCGCCTACTCCACCGTACGGCTCGGCCCGGTGGTGATGTGCGGCAATGCGTGAATTGATGCAACGGAACGATCCTCGCGCGCGGGGGCGCGCGCCGGAGCGTATGACACCACGTCAGTCCTCGTGGCCCAACTGCAGATCCCGCTCGGTCCGTCCGCCTCTTGCGACCTGGAGCACGGTGGCGACCGGCGGGTAACCGGCCGCGATGACGGTGTACTCGCCGGAGGACAGGTCGACGAACCGGAACGTTCCGTCGAGGCCGGTGGTGAGCGTGTCCACCACATTGCCCGCCGCGTCGAGCAGTGTCACGCGCGCGTCCTCGACGGGCCGCCCGCCGCTGGTGCGCACGGTGCCGCGCAGTACGGCGCCGCCCGCGAGCTCGACGTCCTGGCGGGTCTCGCGGGCGGCCTGGACGGTGACGGGGAGCGCCGCCGGGCGGAATCCGGGCGCGCTCGCGGCGAGGGTGTACTCGCCGGCCACCAGCTCGGTGATGACGTAGCCGCCCTCGCGTCCACTGCGGGTGGTGGCGACGACCTCGCCGCGTACGTCGGTGAGCGTGACGGTGGCGTCGCGCACGGGGGTGCCGTCGGCGGTGAGCACACCGCCGGCGAGGCGTCCGGCGCCGCCGAGGACGACATCCAGCTCCACGGGGCGCTCGCCCACGGTGACGGAGACGGCCTGCGGCTGGTGGCCGCCCGCGGCGGCGATGAGGACGTACGACCCCGTGCCGGGCGTGGACAGCGCGTACCGCCCGTCCTCGCCACTGGCGCCCCGCCCGATCTGCTGTCCGGTGGCGTCGATGAGGGTGAGCGCGGCGCGGGGGACGACGGTCCCGTCGGGGTGCTGCACCGTGCCGCAGACGGGGACTCCGGCGGCGTGCGGCGAACGGGCGTGCGGGATCGCGGTGGCCGCGGGCTCGGTTTCGGCGGCGTTGTAGGACACCAGGGGTTTCTCCTTGAGGAAGAACGCGATGAGCAGGCCGAGGGCGAGCACCGGCACCAGGTAGAGGAAGATCCGGGGCATGGCGTCGGCGTACGCGCGGATGTAGTCGTCGCGCAGCGGCGCGGGCAGTGCGTGGACGAGCTGCGGGGTGATGGACTCCGGGTCGGGAAGCTGTGCACCCGCGCGCGTGGGGAGCCGTTTTTCCAGGGCGTCGGTGAGCCGGCCGGCGAAGAGGGTGCCGAAGATCGCGGCGCCGACGCTGCCGCCGATCTGCCGGAAGTAGTTGTTGGCACTGGTGGCGGTGCCGAGGTCGGCGGGGCGCACGGAGTTCTGCACGGCGAGGATCAGGACCGGCATCACCATGCCGATGCCGGCGCCGAGCACGGCCATCCAGAGGCTGTAGTGCAGTCGTGGCGTGTCGACCTGGAGGCGGGAGAGCAGCCACATGCCGACGACGGAGACGGCGCTGCCGAGAACGGGATAGATCTTGTAGCGCCCGGTGCGGCTGATGAGCTGCCCGGAGACGATCGAGGCGCCTACGATGCCGCCCATCATGGGCAGCATCAGCAGGCCCGACTCGGTGGCGGAGGCCCCGTCGACCATCTGCAGAAAGGTCGGCAGATAGCTGGCGGCGCCGAACAGCGCGACGCCGATCACCAGGCCCACCAGACCGGTGACGTTGAAGACGGAGTCCCTGAACAGCCGCAGCGGGATGAGGGGTTCGACGGCGAAGTGCTCGACGACGAGGAAGAGGACGCCGGCGGCCGCTGCTCCCGCACCGAGTCCGAGGATCATCCGCGAGTCCCAGGCGTACTCGGTGCCGCCCCAACTGGTCAGCAGTACCAGGCAGGTGGACGCGGCGGCGAGCAGCAGCGCACCGAGCACGTCGAGCCGCGCCTTGGCCTGCGGCCTCGGGAGTTTCAGTACGACGGTGACGACGGCCAGGGTGACCAGGCCGAAGGGGACGTTGAAGTAGAAGCACCAGCGCCAGGAGAGGTGGTCCGTGAAGTACCCGCCCAGCAAGGGGCCGGCCACGGACGCGAGGCCGAACGCGGCGCCGATCAGACCCATGAACCGCCCGCGCCGACGGGGCGGCACGATGTCCGCGATGATCGCCTGCACGCCGATCATCAGCCCGCCCGCGCCGACGCCCTGGACCGCGCGGAAGGCGATCAGCTGGTCCATGCTCTGCGCCCGGCCCGCGAGCGCGGCACCGATCACGAAGACGACGATGGCGAACTGGAAGACGCTCTTGCGGCCGAGCAGGTCGCCGAGCTTGCCGTAGACCGGGAGGCCCACGGTGGCCGTCAGGAGGTAGGCGGTGATCGCCCAGGACATCCTGTCCAGGCCGTGCAGCTCGCCGACGATCTTCGGGAGCGCGGTGGCGACGATCATCTGCTCCAGTGCGGCGAGCAGCAGCGCCAGCATCAGCCCGAGGAAGACCAACCGCACCCGGCGCGGGCTCAGTTCGACCGGTCCGGCCGGTGCGGCGGGGGCCTGCGGGGGCGCCACGGCGGGTCCGCCCCGCCGTTCGCCCTGCACCGTCGTCCCGCTCACGTACCGCTCCCCTCGCCGCGCTGCCACACAATCCCGCTCAAGGCGGCAACTACGGGCAAGCGCGACGAGTTACGGAAGACCGGCGGGGCGCAAGGAGATCCACTCGATCCGGTGAGGGGCGTCAACGGCGCCCGAGCGGCAGGTACCTACTTCTCGACCTCGGTGGCGAGCTTCTGCAGCACGGCGTCGTAGATCCGGCCGAGGCCCTTGGGCGCGAAGGTCTTCTCGAAGAAGCCGCCGATGCCGCCGGCGCCGTTCCAGACGGTGGTCACGACGACGCGGGACCTGCCCTCGCCTGCCGGAGTGACCCGCCAGGTGGTGACCATGGAGGAGTTGCGGTCCTTCTCGACGAGCTCGCCGTCGGTGGGCTCGCTGACCTCCAGGAGGCAGTCGCGCACGCGCTTGCTGGTGGCCTGGAGCCTCCAGTGGACGAGGGTGCCCTCGCCGTCGCCGCCCTCGCGCACCTCGTACTCGCTGAAGTGCTCGGGCAGCAGCTTCGCGCGCGTGCCGCTGTAGTCGGCGAGGGCGTCGAACACCTTCTCCGCGTCTGCCGCGACGACCCGCTCGGTAGTGGCCTCGACCTGCGCCATCGGTTTCCTCCAGGACTTGCTGCTCTCGGGGTTGGGGCAAGCCAACCACCCCCGCCCACGGCCGCCCAAATCGGGGTGCCCGAGGACGCCCTTCGGGGCCGGCGGAGCGATCGGAATCAGGCCTTGCACGGGAAATCGAACACGTGTTTCACTCGGGGCAGCGCTACCGAGGAGGCGTCATGCGGTGGGAGAACCTCACAGTGGAGTCCGGCGGGCACAGCCGGGCGGCGGACGCCGCGCTGTTCGGCGCGGACGCGGTGGTGAGCCGCACCTTCGACACGCCTGAGTTCCGTGGCATCACCTTCCACGAGGTGCGGGCCCGCTCGATCATCAACCGGGTGCCGGGCGCCTCGCGCATGCCCTTCGAGTGGACGGTGAATCCGTACCGCGGCTGCTCGCACGCGTGCGTGTACTGCACTGCCTGACCCTATTGAGCCCGGGAGGGCCGATGCTCAGCACTCCGAACGCGGACAAGGCATGGAAAGGCATGACGAGGTCCTTCCCGACCCCGGAGGGGCCAGTCCAGTATGCCGCCGCGACCAAGGCGGAGAGGACGGCCTACGCCGTGCTGCTGAATCCACCGGCCGCGCGCTCAGGCGACGCCGACGCAAGTCAGTGGCTGCTGCTGCGCGACCGCACAGCGAAGCGCCTGTAGCCGGCGCACCAGCAGCAGCCACACTTCAGGAACGCGTCAGTCGCCCAGGACACCTCTGCATGCGATGCGCTGGCCGACTGAAGCCTGTGATCCGGCCGTCGTCGGACGGCCCACGGGCCGAACGCTACGTCGCCCATCGTCTCCGGGGTAGAGCCGGGTGATCGTCACAGCCCTGGCGACCTCGGGGTGTCTGCGCAGGCGGCCTTGGTGCGCCGCCGGGAGGGCGGGCGGGCATGGGCAGGGCCACCCGCCCGAGCGCGACGGACAGCATGGTCTTGCCGCAAGGCCGGGAAGTTAAGGCTGGCTGGGGCGCTGTCCAGGCGCGGGTGGGCGTGCTGGCCCTGCGGTGAATGACGAACGGGACCGCTGGTAGATC